>JALSKZ010000001.1 GCA_026988575.1 Thermodesulfobacteriales bacterium
CGGCAAGCCAGCAGGCCCTTTTCTCAGCAAAACCCCCAAGCCTTCCTATGGCCTCTCGATGCGCACAGACAATGAGCTTTTTAACTTCCATTTTGCTTAATTCCTGTGAATTGTCTTTCAAAAATAAAGTGGATCTTATTTCCTTTTTTTTCGAAACGAAATACGGCTTATTTTCTTAGCCGTAATCTTCTCCCAAGATACGCAGGTTAAATCTCGTAAGTAGTTTTTAGGTAGGTAGTTTCAAAAAATGGCGGAAGCGCATGGGAATCGAACCCACCTACCGCCTTCCTCAGACGGTACACCGGGTTTGAAGCCCGGGAGGGCCACCAGGCCCTTGGCGCTTCCCTGGCGGCTGCTGGGCTACCCTGCGGCACCCGGAGAGCCCTGCTACCGTTGCTCCCTTCCGGGCCTGGCGGGGTTCACAGGGATCCGTCGCGCAGGACCCAGCAGCCATAGATCAAGCTATAATAATCGCTTTTTATCGAAATTCAAACATCTATGCGGGAAATCCTTGGTGTATAGAAGGAATGGCGGAGGGGGTGGGATTCGAACCCACGGTGCGCCGGTTAGGCGCACACACGATTTCCAGTCGTGCCCCTTCGGCCGCTCGGGCACCCCTCCTTTTAGGGATGACTATTTTAAGGCCTAATTTATCTGGAGGCAAGACCCCATTTTATTTTTTACCTTATCTCCTAATAGGCCGATTACTAAAATTGATGAATTTAGAAAAATATTTAGCAAAATTTGGGAAAGAAGAAGCTGCTTTTATCCCTCGAGGAGATATATTTTTTGCGCTATTATTGTTTGTAGCACTTGTTGGTTTGATTTTAGACTGGGAAACAGGTAGTTTTACATATCGCCATATCCATATAGAATGGTATTTCCACTTTTGGATTGCTTTCTCTGCTTTTATTTTATCTCTTAGTTTAACCTATTACTTTTTCTACGTTTATGGAAAGACTCATTTAGAACCAATTAAATATTTGCCTCTAGCTTTTTTGTTTTATGGAATTGGCGTAATAATTATGGGATTTCATGATCTTTATTGTAAGACAAATAGTGATTTAGGTTTCTGTGGTTCCGCGCATAATTATCCTAATGTGGTAGTATTATTAATACTTTATTTAGATTATGTTGTATATTTATCTAGAGAAAAATCGATAAATTCTGTATTAAAGAAGGAAATTCTAAAATTCCTTCTTACTTTAAATATGTTAACATCCTTGCTCATGATGTTTATTATCTTTGTTGGTTTGCTTTTCATGAAAATACCCTCTGATCTATATTATAGGAAAATTTTTAACTTACAAGGGCTAGTCTTTATTTCTATACAAATATATGCAATGTATATAGCCTTTAAGTCTCTTAAGGTTTCAGATAAAACCTTAAAATACTTATTTTTTTGTTCTTTTTTGATAATTAGTTTTTTGCAATCTATACCAGCTTATCATATATTTACTTGCTATTGGTGTTATTTAGAAGAGTGTTCTGAGTTCTTTTGTATAGGTGGTCTATTTATACTTTTTTCTTTTTATTTTTTTGGTAAAAGTATTGATTCTTTTGTTTCTTATAAGAAATAATCTTTATTAAATCGTGGCATAATATTTTGGGGTTTTGTTTAGAATATGAGTTTTAGGTCTTCAAGTATTAAATTTCAAATATTAAAGTCTTTTTTTCTTGTTTCTTTTATTCCTGTAATGATAATCTATATTTTTTTAGGTTTTTCTTTGTGGACATTATATAACAGATTTGTGGAGTCCAATGTAACTAGACATGTCTTTTTAACAAAAGAAACGCTTAAGTTCCTTTTGGAAAATAATACAAAAGATAGATCGAAAATTTTGAACTATTTAAAATATGAAGAGCGAGTAGGACATATAAAAATATGGGTTGTAAACGATAAAGGACATATCTTATATAGAGTTAATGATCTGCCTTATCATTATTTAAGTTTATTAAAGTTAAATAAAAAAAGTGATTTTTTCAAAAAAAATGGCTTATATGTTTACCAAATATTTGTTAATGGATCAAAATATATCTTAATCTTTAAAGTCAACAAGGATTATGCTAGTACTAAATATATTTTCAGACATATATTTGCCTTTTGGTTAGTTTTTTTGGTGATTCTGCTCATCATATCTTCTATTTATGCTCTTCTATTGTCTTATAAAATTACAGACCCAATATATACTTTAAAAAATGCTGCCGAAAAGATAGCTGATGGAAATCTAGATGTTAGAGTAGATATACAAGCGAATAATGAATTACAGAATCTGGCGGAAGCTTTTAATTATATGGTTTTGAAAATCAACAATAGTTACAAACAAATATCTACTTTACTAGAACATTTTAAAAATTTTCTCAACCTTATAGGATGTATAATTATTTATTTTGATAACGAAGGTAATATTATTTATGCTAATAAAGCCATTAAAAACTTAGGTTATAACCAAGATGAATATAAAAATTTAACAATATACGATATATGTCCAGATCTTAATCGAAATTTTTTAGATAGCAGTAAAGAAAAGTCTGTTAACAAAATTTTTCTAAATAATAAAGAAAAACAAAAAATTCCTTATTTAGCTGCAATTTATGAAATGGTATTAGAAGGAAAAGTCTTTTTTATAATGTCAGCTTTAAGTCTTGAAGATATATATATTTTGAATCGTAAACTTAAAGAAGAAAAGGAAAAATTGTTGGTGACCTTGAAATCTATTGCTGATGCTGTAATAGTGATTGATGATAAAGGTTATATTTCTATAGTTAATAAAAAAGTTAGAGAATTAACTGGGTATTCAGAAGATGAAGCTTTGAACAAAAGAATAGATCAAATAATTAAAATATATAACGATGATGGGCCAATTGATGTTTTGGCGCCACAAGAAAAATTTGTATCTAAAAGAACAAATCTGTTTTTAGTTAAGAAAGATGGAGAAAAGGTTTTTATAAATTACAGTATATCTCCTATAATAAATGAGAATAATCTTTTAGGATATGTTATTGTTGTTAGAGATATTACAGTAGAAAAAGCAATTCAAGATCAAATAATTAAAACAGAAAAACTTAAATCAATTAGTTTGTTGGCTGGCGGTATTGCTCACGATTTTAATAATATAATAGCGGCAATTTTGGGAAATATAGAATTAGTTAAATTAAAAATAGACAAAAAAGATATTGATGCAAAAAAATATATAGAAAATGTACTAAAATCTTTAGATGTTGCAAAAAATTTAACAAATCAGTTGCTTACGTTTGCCAAGGGTGGTGAACCAATAAAAGAAATTTCTTCTTTGAAGGATATTATTGTTGATTCAACTAATTTTGTTTTGGCTGGTTCCAATATAAAATGTCATTTCTTTTTTCCAGCTGATTTATGGTTAACTAAAATAGATAAGGCACAGATTAGTCAAGTTATCCAAAATTTGGTTATTAATGCCCGACATGCTATGAAAAATACAGGAAATATTTATATTTCCTGTAAAAATATTTCATCTAAAGAGGCTTCTTCTTTGGGACTTTATCCGCCTCGTGAATATATAGAAATTAGTATTAAGGATCAGGGTATCGGAATACCAAAGGAAAACATCAAAAGGATCTTTGAACCTTTCTTTACCACTAAAAAAGATGGATCTGGTCTAGGACTTGCTATAACAGCTAGTATTATCCATAAACATAATGGGCACATTAGAGTTGAATCTCAGGTTGGTATTGGTACTACCTTTTATTTATATCTTCCCGCATTTCCATCATCTAAAACAGATAAAATAGTTGCGTCATCGCAAGAAAAATATGAAGATAAAAATGTTGATCATAAGAAATTACGTATTCTAGTAATAGATGATGAAGAACTGGTTCGTGAAACTACCAAAGAAATTCTTAATCTCCTTAGCTATGAAGTAGTTCTTGCTGAAGATGGAGAAAAAGGTTTATCTATCTATCGTGAATATATGAAATCTAATCCGTTTGATCTAGTAATTTTAGACTATACTATTCCAGGTAGTATGAATGGTAAGGATATTTGTAAGCAACTTTTAAAAATTGATCCTGAAGCCAGGGTAATTATTGCCAGTGGTTATGCCAATGACCCTGTAATGTCTAATTACAAAAATTACGGGTTTAAGGCGCGATTGATAAAGCCATATACTATTGATCAGCTGAAAGAGGCTATTTATGCAGTGTTACATGGGGAATAAAGAGTTTTTCCTGGTGTGTTCCTCTAGGGATAGTAGAGCCCTCCCAGGCGACTACTTTTTTGAGTTTCGTCCCAGGCGAAATTGATACTCCCTGTTCTATGAATACCCATTCCTCAAAATGTAGTTTTTGCGGGTAAACGTAATAAACAAAGGGGCTTTTGGGGGTTTTAATCCCGGGGATTTTGGCTCTTCGGTACAATATATCTTCGTGTACGGCTAAATAAGACCTTAAGGTACCGATATCACGCCAATAAAAAGATGTGGCTATTAAGGCCTTTATCTTAAACCCTTTTTTTAAGAGTTTGCTATAAGAAGGGACCAAGTCACGATCTTCAGGTCCTAAGGACCTTACTAGCTCTGGGGTGACCACTTGGATTCCCGTATAGGCATATTGCCCTTTAGTCTTTGAAAAACCCACCACATTGTCTTGCTGTACCATCACGTTATTAAAAGAAGGGTAATGATGGAGTAACATGGTGACCTCGGCGGGATTCTTCTGATGGGCCTCCCATAAAGTCATGAAGGGAAAATTAGTTACAATATCTGCATTTACTACCAGGGTAGGGGTGGTAAAAAAGTCTTTTGCCCCCCTTAAGCCCCCTAAAGGGCCGAGGAGTACGGGTTCTTCAAAGATTCTTAAAGAGACCCCCGGATGGAGGGCCTGGTATTCTTTTATGAAGGCCCTGATCTGAGGGGCCAAATGATAGGCGTTAAGACCTATGCGGGAAACCCCAAGTTTTATAAGATTGTCAAGAAGAAGGCCCAATAAAGGTTGCCCCACAATATGGAACAAGGGCTTAGGTACATAATGGGTAAAGGGGAGTAACCTTTCTCCCTTACCCGCGGCCAAGATAAAGGCCTGCATTATTTAGGCCTTCTTCTCTCCAATCTCCTCTTTGGTGTTCTCTTCATCCTTAAGCCCCTCTTTAAAGGCCCGAATGCCCTTTCCCAGCCCAGCGCCTATTTCAGGTAAGCGTTTGGCCCCAAATAAGACTAAGGCAATAAGCAAAATTACTAGGAGTTCTTGGGTGCCTAGTCCAAACATGACAGACCTCCTATGGGTTACTTGCCTACTAAGGCTACCAGAAAAACACTTAGTTCGTAAAGTAACACCAGGGGTATAGCTAAAAATAATTGATTCACCACGTCGGGGGTAGGGGTCAAAATGGCGGCCAACACAAAGGCCACCAGAATGGCGTAGCGTCGAAAATGTCTAAGGTCTGCAGCTGAAATAAGCCCCAACCTGGCGGCTACTGTTAATCCTACGGGAACTTGAAAGGCCACCCCAAAAATAAACATCAATCGAATAGCAAAATTTAGGTAATCTCTGAGGCGGGGGATCAAGAGGATCTGCTTGCCGGCAAAATTGGCCAAGAAAGAAAAGGCCTTGGGAAAGACAAAAAAATAGGCAAAGGCCGCTCCGGCTATAAAGGCTATGGAGGAAAAAAAGATCATGGGACGTACAAAACGCCTTTCGTGATCATAAAGCCCAGGGGCTACAAAGCGCCAAAATTGAAAAATTATAAAGGGGCTAGAAACCATAGCGCCAAATATTACGGCCAATTTTATATAACTAAAGAAGGCCTCTTGGTAGGCCGTAAAGATCAGCCTCTCTCCAGGGGGAAGTACAGGTAGTAACGGGGCCAAAATAAAGTGCAAAAGTCGGTCAAGTTGCCAATAACAAACAATAGAGCCCACGGCAACGGCTATTAACGACTTAATAATGCAGTCTCTGAGCTCGGCTAAATGCTCTGTTAAGGGTAATTCCTTTTCTTCCAAGGTCTTAACGTAAGAGATTTTCTATCTCCTGTACTAAGCTTTGGGGATCAAGACCTTGTTCCCGATACAGATCCTCGGGCTTACCCGAAGACCCATATCTTTCAACACCCTTGATGCTTAGGGTGACTTTAATCTCCTTTAAGGCTAAAAACCTTGCTACCAAGGTGCCAAGCCCTGTTTCTACCACATGGTCTTCCACTACTAGTATAGGCCCTATATTGGCTGCTTCAAGCAAGGCATTCTCGTCCAAGGGTCTAATAGAGGCCATGTTAAGTACCCCTACTGAGATTCCCTTTTCGGCCAGAAGATCAGCGGCCTTAAGGGCCCTGTGGACCATGGCTCCATAAGTCACCAACGTGGCTTGGGTGCCTTTTTTTAGCCAATCGGCTTTCCCGGGTTTGAATTGATAGTCTGGGCCAAAGAAGGGTTGGCCAGAATCGTCTAAGATAACAGGTATCTTGGAACGTCCCATGCCCACAAAGAAGTTGCCTTTCTGGGTGGCCACATAACGAATGATACGATCGGTCTGGTTGGGGTCAGCAGGCATAAAGATATTTAGGTCTAATAAGTTCAAAAGGAGCCCCAGGTAATCTACACACTGGTGTGTGGGGCCGTCTTCTCCTACGTCTAGACCAAGGTGGGTGCTCACGATTTTAAGGTTAGAACGATTCAATACGTTTAAGCGGTGCTGGTTGTAAGTTTCATCCACGGCAAATACTCCAAAGGTGGAGAAAAAGACTAAAAAACCCTCCTTGGATAGGGCTCCCGCCACAGAAGCGGTGTGGTGCTCTTGAATACCAGACTCAAAAAAGGCTTGGGGACAATATTGGTGAAAGGCCCCCATTTTGACCGAACCTTCAAGATCACAAGTAAGTCCTAGTATTTTGGGGAGGCGGTCTTTTAAATTATTCTTTTCTGCTAAAGACAAGAGGGCCTTACCGTAGGCCGAACGATTGTCAAGTTTGGTCTCCGGTCCATATAGGATAGGTTCTCCCGGGTCTATATCTGGGTGTTCAGGTTCGAAATCTTGATGGGGGAAAGAAATAACATAAGTTTTTCTTTTTTCCGCAAGTATATCCAATTCTGCAGGGTCAAAACCCAGTTCTTCAAGGGCCTTTTTGGCCATATCGTTAGGTAAGGCCATACCGTGCCAGCGGGGGTCGTTTTCCATGAAGGATATACCCTTTCCCATGACAGTATGGGCCAGGATGGCCGTGGGGCGTTGGGGGTGTTTTACTTGGTGCCGTAGGGCTAAACGAAGTGTTTTATAGAGGGCGTTAAAGTCATGTCCATCGGTCTCTAATAAATTCCAGTAAGTGGCCTTTATTTCGGCCGGAATATCTTGGGGCATGACCTGGGCTATGTCGCCGCCAATTTGGAGACGGTTGTAATCAATTAGGGTGATAAGGTTATCTAAACCAAACTTTACGGCCCAGCGCCGGGCTTCAATGACTTGCCCCTTTTGTTGTTCCCCATCTCCCATCAAACAAAATACCCAACTTGGTATGCCTTTGAGTTTTAAGGCCTTGGCCATGCCGCAGGCCGCCGAGAGTCCTTGCCCAAGGTTACCAGTGTTCCATTCTACTCCAGGGACAGATTGTTCTACATGCCCGCCAAAGGCCGAAGAAGCCCGCCTGAATTCCATAAGAAAAGGTTCTTCGGGGAAATAACCGTATTCGCAAAGCACAGCGTAAACCCCAGGGCTTATGTGCCCTTGGCTAATGACTATACGATCCCGATCTGGTTTGCGTGGATCTTTAGGGTCATGATTGGCCAAGGCATAAAGGAGGATAAGCATATGTAAAGATGAAAGAGATCCACCAGGGTGGCCGCAGCCAGCTAACGTGGTAGAAAGTATTATACGCCGGGCGCACCGTCGCCATTTTTCGTTTAGGTCGGCCAAAATCTCTTCGGGGAGGTGTTCTTTATTGATATCTATACGCATTGCCCATCTCCTTAAGATATTTTTGGGGTTCGGCTCGACGTATAGCGCCTCTTTGATAATAATTCAAGTATAAAGGTCAATTTTAAGGGCTCATATAGAAAAACATGAACAACTTGTTGCCTCAACAGGCATATAACCTACTCCAGAAGGCCGGAATCCATTTAATAGCAGTTAGCCCCTTGAGGGGAGATGGATCTTGTCGACGATTTTTGCGTCTATCAACTAACCAGGGCCCTTTTATATTGATTTTGCCTCAGGATGGAGAAGAAGGACTCAAAGAGGCCTATTCTTATGTACATATTGGTCTATTTTTGGCTCAAAAAGGGCTGACGGTCCCCAAAATATGGGCCTATGATCTCTCCTCGGGGCTCGTCCTGGTCGAAGATTTGGGAGATCTACATCTTGAGGACCTATCACCAGGCCCAAGAAGGCTCGTTTATCCCAAGGTTATAGAGTGGTTAGTAACTTTTCAGGCTCTAGCCGAGCAATTTGACCCGCGCTACTGTCTGCAAACTACCCATTATGACTTTAAAATTATGTGGGAGCATGAGGCCCTTTATTTTTTAAATTCTTTTGGAAGGGACTACCGGGGCCTTGTGGTTAGTCCTGCTTTATACGAAGAGTTAAAAAATTTTTGTCAAGAGGCCCTCGGTAAGTTTACCGACCTGGTCCTTCTGCACCGGGACTTTCAGTCTCGAAACATAATGGTTCGCCAGGGGAAACCTTATATTATTGACTTTCAAGGGGCCCGCTTAGGTCCCCCTTCGTATGATCTAGCAAGTCTACTTATCGATCCTTATGTGGGGCTTTCTCCGAAAGAAATTCAGCAATATTTGGAGCTCTATTTACTGTATACAAAACGAGACAAGGCTTTCGTCGAAGAGTTTTACCACCTAGCCCTTATGAGGAATCTTCAGATCCTTGGGGCCTTTGCCCGCCTGAGTCTTATGGGTAAATCTTGGTTTGAGAGATATATACCCAAGGCCTTGGACCGCCTGCGCTATTTGGTCCAAAGGCATTTTACCTACCTAAAAAACCTGCGAACTTTTTTGACCCAGCTATGCTAATACTTGCGTAAACGGGCCGCAAAGAAGCCGTCTAGTCCGTGACGATGAGGATAAGTACGTAAAAATCCCCTCTCGTCAGCCAAGATCTTTGCGGCTTCAGGCAAGATGTTTTGGGCCTTTTCTAGGCGAAAATCAGGGTGTTGGTGCAAGAAGGCCTCTATTACCCCTTCGTTTTCTTCTGGTTCTAGACTGCAAGTGGCATATACCATTACGCCTCCTTTTTTTAGCAAGGGGGCCAAAGAGTCCAGTAAGGAAAGTTGCTTTTTGGGAATTTCTTCAAGGTCTTGAGGGGACCTCATCCACTTTATGTCCGGATGTCTCCTAATTATTCCGGTACCAGTACAAGGAGCATCTACCAATATGGCGTCAAAAAAGTTTCCTCCAAGTTTTTTTACCGCCTGGGTGGCGTCTAGACTAAAGGTTTCGATATTGGTAACCCCTAAGCGTTTGGCGTTTTCTTCCAGGCGTTTGAGACGCCAAGGGTAGATGTCTAAGGCGTAAATTTTACCTGTATTATGCATTAATTGAGCCAAATGGGTGGTCTTTCCCCCCACACCGGCACAGGCGTCAAGAATACGTTGCCCCGGACGCGGGGCCAATAAGTAGCTGACTAATTGGCTTGCCTCATCTTGTACCTGTAACCAGCCAAATTTAAAGGCCTTAAGCTCGCTTATACGGCCGCTAAATCCCTTCAACTTTAGGGCGTCGGGGCTAAATTCCCCTTGGCAAGCCTTTGGTATTTTGTCCTTCAAGTAGAGTAGTAGTTGTTGGCGAGAAAGGCGCAAGGTGTTTGTACGCACCACCAGTATAGGCCTTTCGTTTCCTGCTTGTAAAAGGGCCTCTGTTTCTTCTTCGCCAAACCGTGCCAACCAGCGTTTGATTAGCCAGCGGGGGTAAGAAAATTTGGTGGCCAAATGGGTTTCTTTATCCATTTCGCGAGGAGGTAGAGTGAGGTGGTCTTTTTTACGGACCAATTCCCTTAGTACGGCGTTTAAAAAGTTTATAATCCATTGCCCTCGGTGCCTTTGGGCAATTTTTAAGGTTTCTGCCACGGCAACCTGATCTGGAATACGCGTAAAAAATATCTGGTAGGTACCAAGGCGAAGTAAGTTACGTACCTCAGGGTCCATTTTTTCCAGGGGCTTTTTGCTTACGCGGGAAATCATATAGTCAATAAAGACCAGGTGCCTTATTACCCCGTTTATCAGTTCGCTGACAAGCCCCTGGTCGCGGGGATCAGGAAGGACACTTTTGTCTAACACCTCAGAGAGCACTTCGTCTAAGAGGGGCTTTTTGCCTTCCCAACGTATAAGGATTTTAAGGGCCATGGCCCGAGCGTTGCGCTTGGGGAGTTTAGACACTTTACCTCCTTGAAGACTCAAACAATGTGTGTTTATTTGCCTCTAAAATGAGTACCGACACAGGTGTACCTAAGATATCACGGGTTTTTTATCGTATCATCTATGGCGATACAGATTGTGGAGGCGTAACATATTACGCCCATTATTTGCGTCTATTTGAAATAGGGCGTACGGAGCTTTTCCGCGCAAGCGGCCTTACTTATAGAGAAGTAGAAGAAAAGTACGCCTTGGTCTTGCCAGTAGTGGAAGTGTATGTGCGGTATAGGGCTCCAGCGCATTATGATGATCTGGTAGAGATAGAAACCAGAATCTCCCAATTAAACTCCTATAAAGTACGTTTTGATTACCGCATATTTAGAGACAAAAAACTCCTTGTGGAAGGCTTTACCTTGCATGTACCTGTGGCCAAAAAGACAGGAAAGCTCACCAAATTTCCGGCATGTATATTGCAAAGTCTAAATTCCCTTTACCAGTCTTCAAAACCTGAGGGTTTAAATGAATAATTCTTCATTTTGTTCTGCAAAATAGTTGACAGACATGCCAGTTCTTAATATGTTCCTCTTATATAAATAATTAAAACATCGGAGGGAGGGAGATTTTTTTGCCTGGAGTAATTGTCCGAGAAGATGAACCTTTTGAGCAGGCCCTGAAGCGTTTCAAAAAAATGTGTGAAAAGGCGGGTATTCTATCAGAGATCAAGAAGCGGGAATTTTACGAAAAGCCTAGTGTGCGTCGGAAAAAGAAGCTTATGGCTGCCCGCAAGAGGCTTTTAAAACGCCTAAAAAGAATGAAACAATACGACTGATTCTATGTTTTTTCTAGCCCGGATTTCTTTATTGCTAGAGAGGAGATCCGGGCCTCCTCTTGTGCAAAAGAATATCTTAAATGTACACATAACCGGTAGAAGGACAGAGGAGTCGTTTCCTGTTTTTTGAGGGGTTGACTAATAATTTGCTTGGCATGAAGGCCGGCCCTTTTGATAAACTAGAATTTGAGCAAATAAAGGCCTTTTTAATAAAGGAGGCCCAGACCCAACCTGGACAGGAGAAAATTAAACGTCTAACTCCTTTTTTTACTCTTTCCGAAGTCCAGCGAGAAGTTTCCAAAGTAGGAGAGATGGCGCAGGTTATAAGCGCCAAAGGAAAGCTGCCTTTACCCCCTCTAGAATCGTTGGCCTTTTTGCGGGAGGTGAAGTCTGGGCAATATCTCAAGCCAGACGAACTAAATACAGTAAAGACTTACATTCATACTCTCTTTACTTTGAGGTCTCATCTTAAAGGCCTGTCTTTACCTTTGCTCAAGGCTCAAATAACCCAAATTCCCGATTTAAAGCCCCTTTTATCCCGTTTGGAGAAGATACTTACCCCTGATGGAGAGGGAATTTGTGATCAAGCAAGCCCTGCTCTTCACACAATTAGAAAGCGTATTGGTGCCGTTCAAAAGGCCCTCAAAGAAGAGCTTTCTAAGGTTTTAAGAGAAGCGGCCCGAAGAGGCTTCTTACAGGAAGAGATAGTTACGCAACGTCGAGGCCGCTATGTAATTCCGGTAAAGGCAGAGGCCAAACATCGTGTACCAGGCATCTTGCACGATACATCAAGTAGCGGGGCTACGGTCTACATAGAGCCGGCCACAATAATACCTTTAGCCAATAGGCTTGAGGCCCTGTTTTTAGAAGAAAAACGAGAAGTAGTACGTATCCTTACCCAGGTAACGAGAGAAATCCTTGCCCACAAAGACGGCCTCTTCTTACTCGAAGAAAGCATCGCTGAACTTGACAGCTTACAGGCGCGGGTTTTGTTCGGAGAACGCATCAACGGAAGCTTGCCCGCACTTGTGGAAGACGGAGGGTTTAAACTCTTAAACGCCGTGCATCCTCTGCTCTTACTTTCTGGGTGCCCAGTTGTACACAACGATTTTATCTTTCCTTCAGACAAGCCCGTGGTGATAATAAGCGGTCCTAATTTAGGGGGTAAGACCGTTTCTCTTAAAACTATAGGCCTTTTGTGCCTCATGGTGCAATCGGGTATCCCTATCCCTGCCTCTCCAGATAGTAGGGTGCCTGTTTTTGAAAAAATCTTGGTGGATATAGGAGACGAACAGGATATCTCCCGGAAAGAGAGCACTTTTTCGGCCCACATCAAGCGCCTAAAAGAGATCATTGAGCAAGCAGGGCCAAGGAGATTATTTCTTATAGACGAAATAGGACGCGGTACGGACCCGTCCGAAGGGGCAGCCTTGGGGATGGCGGTGCTGGAATACCTCCTTGGTACCGGGGCCCGGGTGCTTGCTACCACACACTACGAAGCATTGAAGGCCTTTTCCTTTAACCAGCCTAATGTCTTACCCCTTTCTGTTGCTTTTGATAAACACACCGGCCAACCCACCTATAAGTTAACTTATGGTGTGGCCGGTTCATCCTATGGTTTATCTTTGGCCTGTAACTTAGGATTGCCTCGAGAAATTATTTTACGAGCAGAAGACTTTTTAGGCCGGGGCGATCAGGCCTTTAAAGAGGTCCTCCGTAGTTTACAGGCGGCTTTAGCTGATCTTGAGCGGCAGCGTCGGCTTTTGGGAGAAAGAGAAAGGCAACTTGAGGGAGAAAAATTACGGCTACGCAGGGAATTAGAGGCCGAAAAAGAACGTTTGGCCCAGCGTAAGAAAGAACTGGAGACCTATTTTCTTAGGCGTCTTGAAGAGTTTGAAGCAAGGTTTAGACAGATCATCCAGGAGGTCAAATCTTCTCAAAAGGGCGTTCGTAAGGCCCAAGAGGAATTTTGGCGCAGCGTTAGAGACGAAAGGAGTAGTATCCTAATCGAAGAAGAGTCCAGTGGTCCTCTGCAGCCTGGGGTAAGGGTAAAACTTCGGGGAATGGGGCAAGAGGGTAGGGTATTAAAGGTAAAGGGTAAGGTCGCGGAGGTCCAATTGGGCCCTTTTAAAGTAGAAATTGCCACCAAGGATTTGATAGTCCTCCCTGAGGAAGGAAGACCTTCTCCCCCTAGGGTTTGTGTAAAGGCGGAAACAGAAGTTCCTACCACGGTAAACGTAGTTGGTTTTAGAGTAGATGAGGCCTTGACGTTACTGGACAAAGTAATTGACCAGGCCTTTTTGTTGGGTAAATCACAACTCACTATTATTCATGGCTTAGGCACAGGGAAGCTCATGCGTTCTATCAGAAATTATTTGCAGGAACATGCTCAGGTCTCTCGTGTACGGCCAGGAAAAACATATGAAGGTGGTGAGGCAGTTACCGTGGTAGAACTGGCCTGTAGGGAGGAGGTTAAGTGAGTCTTCGAGAAGCGGTCCAGAAATTAAAGAGAGAGCTCAACATAGTAGATGTAATTGGTGAATATATAAATTTAAAACGTACAGGGCGTAATTACTTGGGGCTTTGTCCTTTTCATAGCGACCGTAAACCTTCTTTTACCGTGAGCGAGGAAAAACAGATTTTTCGTTGTTTTGGGTGTGGTGTGGGGGGAGACGTCATTGGCTTTTATATGAAATTTCACAATCTAAGCTTTGGAGAGGCCGTAAAGGAATTGGCCCGACGTTATAATATAGATATTAGCTCCCTTTATTCCTCACGACAGGAGGATCAAACTTCAGAGAAGAGGCAGCACCTATTAGTTTTAAATGAACAGGCCAAGCGTTTTTTTGAGCAGATGTTATGGGTGGCCAAGGGGGGGCAAGAGGCCCGCGATTATATTGCCCAAAGAGGTATTTCCAGGGATACGGCCCGGGCCTTTGGTTTAGGTTTTGCCCCGGCTTCCTACGACAGTTTGGCTTCTCATTTGCGTTTGTCGCGAGTGGACCTTTCTTTGGCGGTTGAAGCCGGGCTTTTGGCGGTGAGAAAAGACGGCAGTTTTTACGACCGTTTTAGGCAAAGGCTCATTTTCCCCATATATGATCTCAACGGAAAGATAGTAGGTTTTGGGGGGCGAGTAATAGAGAGGGGAGAGCCTAAGTATTTAAATACACCGGAAACAGCGGTTTATCACAAGGGGCGTTTATTATATGGGTTATTTCAAACCCGTTCCTTTATTCGTAAAGCTGGTTTTGGCTTTGTAGTAGAAGGCTACATGGATCTCTTGGCCCTTTACGAATACGGAGTAAGAGAAGTAGTGGCAACTTTAGGTACCGCTCTCACCTCTTACCACGTGCGTCTAATGAAGGGCTTTACCTCCAATTGGTTTCTGGTGTTTGATGCCGATGAGGCGGGGGTAAAGGCCGCTTGTCGGACAGCGCCTCTCTTTTTTAACGAAGGTGTATATCCCAGAGTAATAAGTTTACCCGAGGGGGAAGACCCCGATTCATATGTAAGGCGTTACGGAAAAGAGGCCTTTTTAAGAGAAAAGGAAAGGGCCCTACCTTTATTTGATTTCATCTTGAAAACCCTAAAAAACAGGATTGGGGCGGGGCCAGAGGGTTATGTCTCCCTGATAAGGGAATTGGCACCTGTGTTTGAGGCCCTCAAAGACCCGGTACTTTATGAGCTCTACTTGGCTCGTTTGAGCGAAGAAACCGGCGTTGGGGTAAAGGCGATAAGACAGGCCCTGGCCCGGGGGCTTAAGGCCACCGTCAAGGTTACTAATCCCGAGGATAAACGATACTTTGAGCGAACGGTACTGGAATTTTTAGTATTTCACCCGGAATTTTTCGCTGAACTTGAAGCCGAAGGAGTAGAGGAAATATTTACTCAAGATTTATACCGACGCCTTTACACCGAGCTTTCTCTCTTATGGCGAACAAAGGGGCGTTTTGATATTGAAGAACTCTCCTTTGCTGATATGGAACTCCAAACTTTGATTAGTGAAATCTTGCTTTCTCCTCCGGCCTTTGAAGAGGAAGTCCCGCCATCTAAAGTGGCAGAGGAAATCAAGGTTTGTCTACGTAAACGCCGCCAAGAGTCAAGGCTATTAGGCCTGATTAAGGCTATCAAGGAGGCCGAAAGGCAGGGCCGTCACGAAGAGGCCCAACGCCTCCTTCAGAAATATCAAGAATTACGTTGTGACCTCTAAAAATAATAGGGGAGGGGGGCTATGGCAGATCTTCAAAAGGAATTTATGGAGATGGAGGGGCTAGAGGAGCATCAAAGCCGGAGGTTAAAGTCCTTTTCTGTTATGAAACCTTTGACCTCCCAGATAGAGGAGGTGGCTGAGCTCGTAGAGGGGTTGGATATCAGACCGGAGATCTCCAAAGAAGTCAAAGACGAGAATGTAGAAGTAGAAGCGGTAGAGGAGGTTATCGAGGAAATTTCCCGTTCCGATCCAGTAAAGCTTTATCTAAAAGAGATGGGGCAGGCCCGGTTGTTATCTAGAGAAGACGAAGCTCGGGTGGCTCGGTTTCTTGAAGAAGGCGAACAGCAGGCCCTCAAAGCGGCTCTTAAGGCGATATGTGTGGTGGAAGAAGTATTAAATATCTGTGAAGAATACTTAGAAGGGAGACTTAAGGCCCGAGAGATTGTGCGCGATCTGGACGACTGCTTTACCGATGAAGAAAACGAGTATGAGGAGCGCAACCAGGGACTACAGGGACTTTTACTGGAATTAAAAAGCCTTTGTAGGGAGTTCTTAGACTGTTACAGAGACTACCACAAGGCTCATCGTAGGGTAAAGTTGCGTTTGCGCCCGCGGATGAACAAGATCAGGCAGGAAATTTTTGCTCGTCTGGCCCAGGTACGTTTAGACAAACGTTGTCTTGAACGTCTGACGTCTCCGGTTTTAGAGGCCTGGAAGGCCATTTATGAGGCCCAGAAAGAATTTAAGAAATGCGAAAGTGAATCTGGACACTCGCTGCCCCGACTATCAGCCTATTTCTTAAGGACCAACGGACACCTTGCCGATATTGAAAAGGCAGCAGGACGGCTCGGGATAGACGTAGATTTTTTCCTCAACTTAAGGGCGCGTTATCTCCTGGCGCGAAAGGCCATTAAAGAGGCCGAGGAAAGGACCGGGCTTAAGGCCAAGGCCTTGGCAGAATTGGCCAAGGAGGTGGAATTGGGGCTTTTAAAGGCTCGGCAGGCCAAAGAAGAATTGGTTAAGGCCAATTTGCGTTTAGTAGTCTCTATAGCCAAGAAATACACCGGACGTGGGCTTCAGTTTCTAGACCTCATTCAGGAAGGTAACATAGGTTTGATGAAGGCCGTTGAAAAATTTGATTATCGTCGGGGATATAAATTTTCTACTTACGCCACGTGGTGGATCCGCCAGGCCATAACGCGGGCTATCGCCGACCAAGCCCGTACCATACGCATCCCTGTGCACATGATAGAGACTATTAATAAGTTGGTCCGGGTTTCGCTCCAGCTCTATCAGGAAAACGGTCAGGAGCCCACTCCAGAAGAAATAGCAGCGCGTATGGAGCTACCGGTGGAAAAAGTGCGCAAGATTTTAAAGATTGCTAAAGAGCCCATATCTTTAGAGACCCCTATTGGGGAAGACGAAGATTCTCATTTGGGAGACTTTATAGAGGATCCGCGGGTGCCTTCACCAGACCAGGTAGCCATTAGCTTGAGTCTGATTGAGCAGACAAGGAGGGTGTTGGCCACCCTTACTCCTAGAGAAGAGAAGGTCTTGCGTATGCGTTTTGGCATTGGCGAAAGGGGGGAACACACTCTCGAGGAAGTGGGCAAAGAATTTAGCGTCACCAGGGAGCGCATCCGGCAGATAGAGGCCAAAGCCCTACGTAAGCTGCGTCATCCTAGTCGAAGTCGTAAACTACGCTGCTTTATAAAATGACCTTTCTTGACAAAAGAAGCCGGAGGGATACATTAGAAGAAAAATTCTGTGGGCCCATAGCTCAGCTGGTTAGAGCCACCGGCTCATAACCGGTAGGTCCCTGGTTCGAGTCCAGGTGGGCCCACCAGAAGGGTGCAAGCGAGAGTTTGCACCTTTTTATTTTGCCTAAAATATGGCCATAACTGTAGAAGATGTATTAAAGGCATTAGAGACATGGGCTCCTACGTATCTCGCTGAATCGTGGGATAATGTAGGTCTACAAATAGGCTCCTTAACGCAGGTTGTAAAGCGCCTCGCCGTTGCCTTAGATTTAACCCCTGCCGTCCTTTCGCAGGCCAAGAGTCTCCAAATAGACTGCCTTATAACCCATCATCCACTACTTTTTAATCCCCTACGGAAAATAGAGCTCGATAATCCGTGGGGGAATTTGATTGCGGAGGTAATAAGGGCCCATATTGCGGTGATTTCCGCCCACACCAATTTAGATGCCGCTCTCAACGGGGTCAACGATCTCTTGGCGCGCAAATTGGGTCTGGTCTCTTGGCAAACTATGGGGAGAGAGGACCATATAGTCCGTGTGGGAGAGCTTTCCGAAGCTGTTAGCCTTCAAGATTTTGCCCATATAGTACAAAGGGAGTTAAAGACCCAAGCCTTAGATGTGGTAGGAGATTTGGCTGGTCTTGTAAAGCGGGTGGCGATTTGTGGAGGGGCAGGGGGTGGGTTTCTTGAAGAAGTGTTGGGAGAAGGGGTGGATGTGTTAGTTACAGGAGAATGCAAATATCACCAAGCGCGGCTTGCCGAGATTTACGGTCTTGCCTTGATAATAGCCGGCCATTTTGAAACAGAAGTTATCATAGTGCCTGAAATGGCCCGGTTCTTTAAAGAATACTTTTCAAAAAATTCAGAGAGCCCCCAAATTTATACCCTTGAGGAAAGATCGCCTTATAAAAGGATTTTTGCTATGTAAGGAGGAGGTAATTGTGCGCGAGGATATAGCTAATCTGATCAAATTACAAAAAGTCGATTTAGAAATTTTAGCGTTGGATAGAGAAAAAGAAAATTGTCCCGAGTCCCTTTTGGCCGTAGAAAAGGATCTGGCGGCCAAAAAGGAAGAAATTATGAAGTTAGAAAAAGAAATAGAAGAGTTAAAGTATAAAAAAAGGTCTTACGAAGACGAACTAGAACAAGAATACCAACGCTTACGTAAAAGTCAGAATCGTCTTATGGAAGTAAAGGCTCAGAGGGAATATCAGGCCTTACTGAAGGAAATAGAGGAGATAAAAAAGGCCAATAAACTTAGAGAAGAAGAAATTATCAACATAATGGACAGGTTAGAAAAATTGAATGCTGAGAAAGAACAGCTTGTAGAAGAATTACACGAACTAGAGACAAAAGTTGCCGAAGAAAGGGCTAAGTACGAAGCTAAAAGGGAACAATTAGATGAACAGCGTCGTGTTATATGGGAAGAACGCGAAAGCATAGCTAAAAATATTCCTACATCATTGCTTAAAAGATACGAGTTTATCAAAACCCGGCGCAATGGGTTAGCGGTAGTAGGGGTTATAAATGCTATCTGTGACGGATGCCACATGAATATTCCCCCTCAATTATATAACGAACTCATTCGGGATGACCAGGTACACGAGTGTCCCATTTGTCAAAGGATCATCTTCTACAAGAAGGCCTACGCTGAGCTCCTTGGGGAGTTACCCGAGGGTGAAGGGGAAAAAGAAGATCAAGCTCAGGCCTCTTCCCCAAAATAGTTCTGGTATTTAAAATTATATACGGGGTCGGTCGGTGATCGCTGGAGGTCTTAGGGCCTTCAGAGGAAAGTCCGAGCTCCGCAGGGCAGGGTGCCGGGTAACACCCGGAGGGGGTAACCCCTGGAAAGTGCCACAGAAAATAGACCGCCCCACATAAGTGGGGTAAGGGTGAAAAGGTGGGGTAAGAGCCCACCGCCCCTCCTGGTAACAGGAGGGGGCACGGTAAACCCCACCCGGAGAAAGGCCGTGTAGAGGAGCGCTGGAGGGTGGCCCGCCCGAAGCTCCTGGGTAGGCCGCTAGAGCCGTTGGGTAACCAACGGCCTAGATGAATGATCACCACCCCAAATGGGGGACAGAACTCGGCTTATGGCCGGCCCCTTTTTTATTTTAATCCGGGAGTCAAAAATTATATTGCACAACAGGTTTACTGAGTCTTTGTTTGAGGTTTTCTTTTTTATTTTATGCCTAAGAATCTACGCAGGAATCCCTTTGAAGTTTTAGGTATAGCGCCTGAGATAGTACGGGAGCTTGATAACCAGGCCTTATTTAATTTGGTTAAGGCCTGTTATCGTGCCCTGCAGAGGGCCTATCATCCAGATGTGCATTCTGGGGCTAAAGAGCGAGCCGTAGAGATTAATCTGGCCTTTGAATTATTAGACTTAGAACGAAACCCGGAATCTTTTTATGAACAGCGCCGGGCGTATCTACGCCGGCTCTCTCGACGTACCCAGAAACGCACTATTCAAGAACTGACCCGACAAGTAGCGACCCTCCTCCATCAGCGCGAACTCTTACAAGAAAATTACTGGCGACACATCCTGGAGATCTATCGTTTGCGTCCAGGGCCCACCCTCTTTCCCCATCCCCCGCGCACGCTAAAGATTACTTTATTAGACGTTTCGCTGCGGTTTAACATTTCCTTTGCCGGGTTTGGACACCGTTTAGCCTTTAAGGAAATACTCTTTGATGAAGAGGGTTCCCTTTATTATAGATTTCCCAGGAGGCGCAAATTTCAGCCGGTACATTTTTTGACCCTGGTGGGTTGTGTGCCTCGTAGCCGCTTGGAAATATGGCCTCTTTTGATGAAGCGTCCCACCCAGGAAGCTTCAGCCTTTGGTCTTCCCCATCCTAAGGCCTTTGAAGTCTTAAACTTAGTAGAGACAGAAGTCTTTAAACAGGCCTGTTTACCCCTCTTACACTTGGAATTAAGAGAAAATGCCTATTTATTTTCCTTACGTAGGGCGGGCCATAACGCTCAAGTGGATATTTACTTAGAAGGAATGATTGTAAAGATTCAAAAGGCCACCAGGGAGGATTTACACAAAGTTGTTAAAAAATACTCCCAATCTTTACAACAACGTAATATTTTGCCGGCTATTCCTAAGGATCTAAAAGAATAGTCTGTTTTTGGTCTAAATGTGTATTACAATAAATAAATTTTGGTATATTTTTTGTATGTTTTTGAGGCGTTTTTTAATCAAAAGACATGGAGGAGGTATATGAAAAAAATTGAGGCCATTATCAAGCCCTTTAAGTTAGAGGAGGTAAAGGAAGCCCTGGCCGAGATAGGCATCAAGGGCATGACGGTCAGTGAGGTAAAGGGATTTGGTCGGCAGAAGGGCCATCGGGAGATATATCGAGGGGCAGAATATGTAGTAGATTTTTTGCCCAAGATCAAGATCGAACTGGTAGTGGAAGCAGAACAAGTAGATCGGGTAGTGGAGACCATTATTAACAGTGCCCGTACCGGCAAGATCGGTGATGGTAAGATCTTTATCCTCCCTGTAGAAGAGGCCATTCGTATCCGTACGGGTGAGCGCGGTCGGGAGGCTGTCTAGCCGTGGAAAGGGTCGACCTCAAGGCCCCTTTATTAGAAAGGCGTGCTCTGGTCAACAGGTGTCTTGAGGTCGACCGTCTCATTAAAAAAGCATTTCCCACCAAGGTTTACCGCAAACCCTTAGCCTTAGTAGCTATAGGGGGGTATGGCAACAAGGAGCTCTGTGCTGGTTCAGATATAGATTTACTCTTTTTACACCATGATCTTCCCGCCAAAATCCTCTCCGAGGTGGTAGAAAAGGTTACCTATACCCTTTGGGATAAACATTTAGAAGTAGGCTATCGGGTGTGTACGCTTGAAGACATTTTAGCCGATGCGGCACGAGATCTTTCTTTTCTCACGGCCCTCCTTAATATGCGTCTCATAGCTGGTTCGCGCAAGCTTTTTAAGAAGCTTACTTGTCTTTTTGAAGAAAGGCTGATTTCTGGACGTCGCAAAGAACTCTTTCAGCAATTAAAAGAGAGCAGGCACAGGCGGATAAGGCGCTATGGTGAAGAGGCCTTTTTACTAGAGCCTCATTTAAAGGAAGGCCTGGGAGGGCTTAGAGATTATCATCTTATCCTCTGGTTGGCCCGTATTTTGTTTGGTCTAAAGGGCCTAAAAGATATGGAACGAGCAGGTCTTTTGACCCGCGAAGAGCGGTTGACTTTGGAAAAGGCGGTTTCCTTTTTACTCCGTGTCCGTGAGGAGTTACACCTGTTGGCCGGGCGCAAGGAGGACCGCCTATATTTTGAATATCAACCTACCATTGCGGTAAAGCTGGGCTTTGGCCTAGATCCAGAGAAGGCCACCGAGGAATTTATGGCCAAGATCTACCGGGCCATGACCATAATTCGCGAAGAAACAGAGGCCTTTTTCGATCATATTGAAATGGTCTTGGACCGCTCCAATAATGTGCCGCGTTACGAACTTATCCCCGGGCTTGAGATTCTTTCGGGACGCATTCACCTCTCCTTTAGAGAACAGGCCCTCATAGATCCTACTTATTTGTTAAAAATCTTTTACTATCAGGCCCAAACAGGGTATAAGCTTCACCACCTGACCCGGACTTTTTTGAAAGAGAAGTGGCCCTTGAGGAATTTTTCCGGGTTGGAAGGGAAAATATTTACAAAAATGTTAATCAAACCGCACGCCTATCTGGCCCTTAAGAGTATGAGAGATACGGGGATATTGCTTTTTATCCTCCCGGAATTCAAACGTTTATTAGGGCTCACCCAGTTTGATGTTTATCATGTGCATCCTCTAGACGAACACCTTTTTATTACTGTTGCTGAACTACACAAGCTTCGTCAGGAAGAACCCAATATTTGGGAACAGGTGGGAGACGAAGAGGTCTTATTTTTGGCAGGGCTTTTGCATGATATATCAAAAGGACAAGGTCCTGGACATGCGGAAAGGGGCGCGAAAAAGGCCTATGAAATAGCGTATCGCTTAGGTTTATCTAAAAAACAGGCGGAAGAGGTGGCCAAATTGGTGGCACAACACCTGCTTTTAATAGAAACGGCTTTACGTCGTGATCTCACCGAAGAAAAGGTAGTGATAGACTTTTCCCGGAAAGTGGGAGATATCGAACATCTTACGCGTTTATATTTTTTGACCGTGGCTGATTCGCGGGCCACAGGCCCTTCGGCCTGGAACGAATGGAAGGCCGCCCTGATAAAAGAGTTATTTTTGAAGGCCGCCAAGATCCTCACCAAGGGAGACCTGGTGGGTGATAATGCTCAAAGATTATTAGAGCGTGAAGAGGCCCTACGTGGCCGCTTTGGAGATCTGGTAGAAGCCCTGCCTCCTTGCTTTTTAATGCATGCTCCGCTAGATCAATTGGAGGAAGATATAGCTCTTATCCAAGAATTTACGAAAAATCAGGGCCTTTATTGTCTAAAAATAAGGCAGATTAATGATCTTTACAGGGTTTCTCTTGTTACTCGTGATCGCCCGGGGCTTTTTGCCGATCTTACCGGGTCCTTTGCGGTGCATCACCTAGATGTGCGGAGGGCGCGTATATTTACCCTTTCTAACCAATTAGTCATTGACGTCTTCGAAGTAGCCAGTCCCTATGGGGAGATATGGTGGCCAGAGGTAGAAGAGACGATAAGGAAAGCCCTTAGAGAAGAGATTCAGCTAGCGGAAATCTTGAAAGACACCAAGCCTTTACTATTTTCTAGACATGTGCCTAAAAAGAGGGTTGAAGGTTCAGTCCATATTGATAACGAAAGTTCCGATTTTTTTACGGTGGTGGAGATATTTTCTCCGGATACTCCAGGGTTGCTATATTTCCTGGCCAAGTTACTCAATAGCAAAGGGTTAGATATACAGCGCGCCTTTATTTCCAATAAAGCCGACCTAGCCTCAGATGTCTTTTATGTGCGCACCCTAGAGGGGGAAAAACTCTCTAGTACAGAGGCCCAAGATTTAGAGTCTTTCTTACAGGAAAAAATCACGCAATTTTGTACAAGAGAGACGGAAACTCCGTCTATAAAAAAACTACACTAAAGGAGGAGGTTCATATGACGCCCAAGGAGGTACTGGAGTTTGCCAAAGAAAACGGCGTAAAGATGGTAGATCTGCGGTTTACCGATTTTCCGGGCATGTGGCAACATTTTTCTGTGCCCGTAGAGGAGCTTAGCGAAGAGAGTTTTGAAGCGGGTTTTGGTTTTGATGGTTCTTCTATTAGAGGGTGGCAGGAGATCCACGAAAGCGACATGATCATAGTGCCTGATCCAGATACCGCGGTTATCGATCCTTTCTTTGAGGTGCCCACCCTTACCCTTATTTGTAATGTTTTTGATCCTATCACCAAAGAGCCCTACACCCGTGATCCCCGCTACGTGGCCAAAAAGGCAGAGGAGTATCTAAAGAGCACAGGAGTGGGTGACGTAGCCTATTTTGGTCCAGAGGCCGAATTTTTTATCTTCGATGATATCAGGTATGATACGGGTTCTAACTATTCTTTCTATTTTGTAGACTCCATTGAGGGTATCTGGAACAGTGGTCGGGAAGAGTGCCCTAACTTGGGTTACAAACCCCGTCACAAAGAGGGTTATTTCCCTGTACCGCCTTCGGATAAATTCCAGGACATGCGCACCGAAATGGTGCTAACGCTCCAAAAGGTAGGCATCAAAGTAGAGTGCCAGCATCACGAGGTGGCCACTGCTGGCCAGGCAGAGATAGACATGCGTTTTGCCCCCCTTCTGAGGATGGGGGATCAACTCATGTGGTTTAAGTATGTGTTAAAGAACGTGGCTTATAAACACGGAAAGACCGTCACCTTTATGCCCAAACCCCTTTTTGCAGACAACGGTTCGGGTATGCACACCCATTTCAGTATTTGGAAGGGCGACACCCCGGTATTTGCGGGTGATCGTTATGCGGGGCTTTCGGAAATAGCCCTTTATGCTATTGGTGGTATTTTAAAGCATTGTAAGGCTGTTTGTGCCTTTACCAATCCTACCACTAACTCTTACAAGCGTCTGACTCCGGGTTTTGAGGCCCCGGTAAATCTGTGTTATTCCAGTCGTAACCGTTCTGCTGCTATTCGTATCCCCATGTACAGCCCCAGCCCGAAGGCCAAGCGCATTGAATTTCGTACCCCCGATCCCTCTTGTAACGGATACATGGCCTTTGCGGCCATGTTGATGGCGGCCCTTGACGGTATTGAAAACCGCATTGATCCAGGCGATCCCATGGATAAAGACCTCTATAGCCTACCGCCAGAAGAATTAAAAGATATTCCCACTACTCCGGCTAGCCTTGATGAGGCCTTAAACGCCTTGGAAGAAGACCACGAATTTTTGATGAAAGGCGATGTCTTCACCGAAGACCTCATCCGCAAGTGGATCGAGTACAAACGGGAAAACGAGGCTGATCAGGTTCGTTTACGTCCGCATCCTTACGAGTTTTACCTGTACTTTGATATTTAAACCTTGGGCTATAAGAGGGGGGGCCAAGTCCCCCCTCTTTCCACGTCTACTTAATCCTCTTCTCCAGGGGGTTCGGGGACGTTTTCTCCGTGACAGTCTTCACAATTATACTGGGCGGTAATTCCAAACTCTCCGGAAGGGAATTCTCCTTCGGTCTCGTACTTTCCTTCTTTCCACAGGTTTAATAGTTCTACCAGGTGGTAGGCCACGCTGGCGGTAACCCGAGCACATCGGTCTCTTCTTTCAGGGCTATGGAGGGCCTTATGGGCCTTTTTCATCCATTTACCCACAGATATGTGGCACAAGGGAGAATTGCTTACTGTATGAGGTATTTTGTCTGGAGAAACCTTGGGGTTTTTGGGTACATAAAGGGGCATTTTGGCTTCGGTATACCACTGCATGATTTCACTGCCCATAAGAGTTCCGGTGGGGTTTCCGGTAAGCCTTGGCCCTATTATAAGGTTAGTAACAATGTTTGCTCCCAAGAGGGAACCGCATATGGTCCCCCAGCCTGCTACTCCCCCTTCGGCGAACATAAAACCCTTTATAGGAAAGGAGAGGTAGGGTTGTCCTACTTTTTTGCGTAATTGACTAAAAACACTGTTTATAACCGCGGCCCCACAATATAAATGGTACCAACTTTCATAGGCTAATTCCGCGGTAGTCTTGGGGTCTAATTTTACGTAAGGCCAGGGCCATCGAGAAGCATTAATCTTTTGGGCCTGGGCCTTCGGGGGAAGAATTTTACCCAGGGTCAAACCCAGGGCCAAAGCCCCGACACCCTTAAATAGCTGCCTACGGGAGACATCGATCTTGGCCATCCTTTACCTCCTTTAACAAGATATAAGCGTTATATATGTCCATATATCACGCTTGTCAAGAAAGGCAAAAAGTGGCAAGTTAAACAGGGAAATAGGTGGGGTTTGGCCTCTATGGAGTCACGTTTAAAATATTTGATAGGTATCTTTTTATTGTTTTTGGTTGGCTGTGGTCCGCGTTACGTGATAAGAAATCGCTATGAGCCTCCTCCCTTTACCGAAGCCCGCAAATGTTTGTCCCGTTGTGAACAAGAGTTAAAGCATTGTCAGTCTCAGTGTCTGGCTCAGAGACAAAAATGTCTTGTACAGGCTAACAATCAGGTGGCCAAGCTTTATCCCCAATTGTTAGCTACTTATTCTGCCGATCTCAGAGTCTACGAACAAAAATTTGCCCGTTACCAGGCCGAGCTTATGGCCTGGGAGACAAGATTTAAGCGTTTATACGAAGATTATCGTTACTTCAAAGGTATATGCCATAAGGAAAAAGACCCCTATGCTTGTAAACGCCAAAAGGAATTACACCAGACCTTGAATGATCTTGAGCACCACAGGCCCTATCGGCCTGCTAAGCCCCAAAAACCTGATCTAGCTCGCCTTTTAAAAAATTTTCGGTCTACCTGTATGTTTAAGTGTAATTGTCAACAGATTTATGACGCCTGTTTTGTGAAGTGTGGAGGGAGCATTATCCCCGAAAGGATCTGCATTGACCACTGCAAATAATTATTTTGTCCGTGGGAGAATTTTTTAAACCCTAAGGAAAATCCCCGCCCTTCTAGGGTCTCCGGCACCCTCAAAATGATTATTCACTACGTGCACACCTCCGAAATAGAGGTCTTTGACCGGCCAGAGATTAAAGGCCAGTCCTGTCTTTTCAAGAATTTCCCGTTCTATTCCTGGTTCTACCTGGAGTATTTGGCCGTCAAAGTGCAAGCGGGGCGCCTTTACTGCCCTTTCCGGGTCTAGGTTAAAATAGGCCAAGTTGATCACTACCTCAAAAATGGCGGAACGAATACGCTTGCTGCCCCCGCTTCCCAGGATAGTTTTGTTTTTCTCGTCTACCAGGAGAGTAGGGGCCATCATAGAGGGAATGCGATACCCAGGGGGGTCGGCAAAAAAGCCTCGTGGATGTAGGTCGTCTTCGCCCATAATATTGTTTAAGACAATACCAGTGTCTGGGGCCAAAAAACCCGAGGCCTCCCCAAAGGTCATGGTCAAGGCGGCCAAGTTACCCTGGGCATCTACTACACTGATATGTGTTGTGCCCTTAGAGGCCTTGGGCGCTTCCAGTAGGGCCTTTAAGCGAAAAGGGTCATCTTTTACTACCTGTTCACGTAGGTGGTGTACGGCATTTAGCACTTGGACCAAAGGCTGTAGGTGTCCCTGGCTCAAAAAATCCCCGCCTGTATAAGCTTGATCAAATAGTTTGAGACTCAGGGCTATTAGCCCCCCGCCGAAGGCAGGGGGCGGGTTAGTAAATAACTTTCCTTGTGAAAAAGTAAATTCCAGAGGTTCGCGGAGGACCACTTCATATTCCACCAGGTCTCTTTGAGTAATTAGGCCTCCCTTTTCTTCCATGAAGGCCACTAATTTTTGGGCGAGATTGCCCCGATAAAATTCTTCTATCGAATCAGGCAGGGCCCTAAGAAAAGAAGCCAATTTAGGGTTGCGTAAGGTCTCTCCCTCTTCAGGAGGTCGTCCCTGCGGGCAAAAGAGCTCTTTTATCTCTTGTTCGGCGGTGAAAATAGGGGTGAGGAGCTCGAAACAATAGGCCTGAAACGCATCGATTTTGAACCCCTGATCTGCAAAGGATATCGCCGGAAGGGCAACTTCGCTAAGGGGCATAGAACCCCAATCATTATGAATTTTAAGTAAGCCTTTTAAAGTGCCTGGTACGGCTACAGAGGCCAGACCTATGTGGAAATCTTGGGTAGAAGCGGGGAATTCCACGGTGACCGTACGGAAATCTAGCTCTTTAGGCCTTTTTTTAAGGCCCAACCCAGGCGTATTGACAAAAAAGTCATAGAGCCAATTTTTTCCCGATGCGGCATGGTGAAAGAGGGCAAACCCCCCTCCACCAAGACTGGTAAGGGCCGCTTCGGTTACTCCAGAAGCCAGGGCCGCCGCCACTAGGGCATCGCACGCATTACCTCCAGCCTCTAAAATGTCCGCTGCCGCTTGGGCGGTATAGAAATTTCCGCAGGCGCAGGCACCCTTCATCGCCTAACCCCCCTTTTAATATGGCGCCAAGTTAGCGCTTCTCCTAAAAAGTGCAAGATTTAATCAAAAAGAGCGTTCTTAATTTCCTTTCTGCTTTTAGCCAATGCCGTGCTTTCGGCGAAGGGTATACTGCACTTTTCACTAGTTTTGAGATACTGGTAAAGCTTTAAGGCATAAACCGTACTTTTTCGTTTGCAAAATTATTTCATCACTCATTTTTTCTCATGCCAAACTTAAATAAAAACTAAATAGGTTTGACAGATATTCAAAAAAAGACAAATCTTAAGTAACTATTGGCGGACACCTCATCTAGGAAAATCTCCCTGAAGATATCCTCTTTCGTATTAATAAACTCATCGATTGAAAACGTTTTGAGAAACCTTTGCAAAATTGCCGAGATCAGTATTGCAAGCACAACCGCAAGGGATCCGTTCCAATTTTTCGGAACGAAAAATTGGAACAGATCCTTGTACGGCCTTAAGAAAAGGTGTTTTGCAAAGGTCTCACTTAATGGATCCCCATCAGTCTTTATTATTAGTTTGACTATCACTGCT
>JALSKZ010000002.1 GCA_026988575.1 Thermodesulfobacteriales bacterium
GAAACAGCCCGGCTATACAGCGGGTTAAAGAAGAAATAGAGCGTGTAGCCCCCACAGATGCCACCGTACTTATTATGGGAGAATCAGGGGTTGGCAAAGAAGTAGCAGCAAGGATGCTCCATGATCTATCTCATCGTCGAGGAGGACCCTTCATCGAGGTCAATTGTGCCGCCATACCTGACGAACTCATTGAAAGCGAGCTATTTGGACACGAAAAAGGGGCCTTCACCGGAGCCAACAGGGCCAAAAAGGGGAAATTTGAACTGGCCCACGGGGGGACCCTTTTCCTAGACGAAATCGGTGACATGAGCCTACCAGCCCAGGCCAAGGTATTGCGCGTATTGCAGGAAAAACGTTTCGAACGTTTAGGGGGAACTCGTTCTATTGAAGTAAACGTGCGCGTTATCGCGGCCACCAACAAAAACCTGCCCCAAGAAATCAAGGCTGGTCGTTTCCGAGAAGACCTTTTCTTTCGTTTGAATGTCGTTCCTATAATGATTCCTCCTTTACGCCAAAGGCCCGAAGACGTACCGGAACTTATAGAAGAATTCCTACACGAATTGGCCCAAAATACCGGCTTGGGCCTCAAACGAATTCATCCAGAGGCCTTAGAGATTTTGAAACGCTATCCTTGGCCGGGAAATGTCCGAGAATTACGCAACTTAATCGAACGCCTGGTCATTATGGCCACTGGTCCCGAAATTACCGTAAAAGACTTACCACCAGAAATTTGCCAGAAAGATTCCAGCCCCTCCACCGAGGCCCCCTGGTTTTCCTGCGATAATTTTAAAGAGGCCCGTCAACTTTTTGAGAAAGAATTCTTAAAGCGCAAGATAACCAAATTTCGGGGCAATATTTCCCAAACAGCCGAAGCCATAGGTCTTGAACGCAGTTATCTACACCGCAAACTCAAAAGCCTGGGGCTCATTAGGGGTTAATCATGGCCCTATGTTCGACGTTTAGAGACAGCATCCGGGACCCAAACCACTTCACCCTCACGTTTGAATTGGTACCAGGTCGGACTCGTAAGAGAGATTTCGACCAGATAATATGCTTTGCGGAAGAGGCTGCCCGACAGGGACGCTTAAATGCCCTTTCCATAACCGAAAATGCCGGTGGGCATCCGGCCCTTTCTCCTGCGGTGGTGGGCCGAGAAATACAAAAATTGGGCTTAGAAGCCCTTATCCACTTCTCCTGTAAGGATAAAAACCGTAACCAGATCGAAAGTACCCTCTTTGCCCGATATCGGGAGGGTCTGCATACCCTGTTGATTATGACGGGCGATTTCCCGCGTTACGGGTTTATGGGACAGGCCAAACCAGTATTTGATCTCGATGCAGTGCACCTCTTACAAATGATCACCCAGATGGAAAAGGGGTTTGAGCTCCCCACCGAGGCCCCTGGCGGAGGGGTAAAATTACCCCCTATGCCCTTTTTTAAGGGTTGTGTAGTATCGCCCTTTAAACGACTGGAAGCAGAAGTAATGACTCAATACTATAAGCTCCACCGCAAGGTCGCTGCTGGGGCCCACTTCGTCATCACCCAGGTAGGCTTTGATGCCCGTAAATTTGACGAACTAAAGCGATATATGGGCCGAGAAGGATTAAATATACCCCTCATCGGGGGAGTAATGATCCTTTCTCGAGGCCTGGCCCGCTTAATTTATCAGGGTGCTATTCCTGGTATCTATATATCTAAAAAGCTATTATCCCAAATAGAAAAGGAATATGCATCACCCAAAGAAGGCTATAAAGCCGCCCTACGACGGGCAGCTCGTCTGGCGGCAATATTACACGGACTCGGGTATAACGGGGTCCATTTTTGTGGTATGCGTCCTCGCTACGAGGATATGGCCTATCTTCTGGCCAAAATGGACGAATATCTGCCCTCCTGGAGAGAATTTGTCCCAGAATTTCAAAACAGCCCCGAAGGCACCTTTTACTATTTTCAAAAGGATCCCCAAACAGGCCTTAATACAGACGAACCCACACCGCGCCCCAAGCCCAAAAAACCGCCCGTTTTCTATATGATTAACCAACTATTTCACGATATGTTCTTTGAACCCCACAAGAAATTCTACCCTCTAGCCCAGAAGATAGCCCGAAAAGTCAAGGGCTCCCGCCTAGAGTACATCTTTACCCGCTGGGAATATGCCCTCAAGTGGCTCCTTTTTAACTGCCAAGAGTGTGGCGACTGTGCTTTAGGAGAACTGGCTTATCTTTGTCCCCACAGTCAGTGTGCTAAGGGGCTAAGAAATGGACCTTGTGGGGGAAGCATTAATGGGTGGTGTGAGGTCTATCCAGGACGAAAACGCTGTTTTTATGTACAAGTTTACGAACGCCTTAAGGCTGTAGGTCGTGAAGAAGAGCTCAAAAACGGGTTTATGCCCCCTCGCGACTGGTCTCTGGACAAGACCTCCTCTTGGCTCAATTTCTATCTGGGTCTTGATCACCACCGATTTAAAAAATCTAGTCTTCAAAAATCTAAAAACACCTAATATTTTCCTTTAATATTTTCATTGCCAAAAGGGTATAAGTTCGTATAAAAGAATCTTCAATAAAAAGCTAAGGAGGTAGGCAATGAAAGGGTTGAAAAAAGTGGTGGCCTCGGTGGGATTAGCCTCCCTTTTGATCCTTCCTGTAGGATGCGGTTTATCTAAGGAAGATCGTACTCTCATGAAAGAAGCCATTGAGGCTTCCAAAGAAGCCAAGGAAGCAGCGGCCCAGTGTCAGAAGATTCAAGAAGCCATTGCTCGTATAGAGGCAGCCGCCCAACGGGCTGAAGCCGCCTCTCAGGCCGCTGCTATGGCCGCGGAAAGGGCTGATGCCGCTGCTAACCGAGCAGCCAAAGCAGCCGCTAAGGCCGACGCTGCAGCTACGAAAATAGAACGCGTATTCGAAAAGGGTTTACGTAAATAACAATTTAGTGGTGTCTCCACCGAACTTCACCTATAACGGTGGGGACACCGCTATGGGCCTTGAGGGTGTCTTTGATTTTTAAGATGTCTACTTGTACTGGGTAGTTTATTTTAGATTCTAAGAGATTTATCTGCCGTAAGACCTCAAAGAGGGGGTGTTTGATCTTTTTTTCAAAATCAGGGAAGGCTTGTAAATAAATTTTTCTTCCTCTTAGGCCCACTTTATAAGGCTGGTAGATAATAAAAACAGGAGTACCCACAGGCACTAAAGGGAAGAGGCTTTTTATGTCTTCGGGGTAAAGACGTATACAACCGTGACTGACCCGGCGTCCAATACCCCATGGCTTGTTGGTCCCGTGAATGGCATAAGACTCTCGAGACAAATAGAGGGCGTAGTTCCCTAAAGGGTTCGAAGGGCCTGGAGGAATCACCTCGGGCAAAGAGGGATCTTCTTTACGAATCGATTCCGGCACATGCCAAAAGGGGTCTTTAACCTTGCGTATAATGGTATACACCCCTAGCTTGGTAAGTTTACCTTCAGTTCCCACCCCAATAGGGGCTGTATACACTACTTGTTTGCCGGCCTCGCAACGGAAAAAATAAAGGCGCATTTCCGCCAAATTAACCACTATACCCGCCCTATAAAGGGGTAATACATACGAAGAAGGTATTAGGACTTGCTTGCCCACCGGAGGGAGCCATGGATCAACACCAGGATTGGCCAAGACAATTTGATTGTAACCAAGATCATAATAGCGAGCGATATCCAAAAGTGTTTCTTTGGGTTGCACGGTATGCCAAGTGGGCTCCCCCACCACAGAAGAATCAAGGGGAATCAGAAAGCGCTCCAAGCCCCAGGCAAGCCTCAAAGACCAGCAAGACAAAACAAGCACCCATATTATTAAACTTTTGGTTCTCATCGCAAAGGTGGATTAAAGTAACCAAATCTCAATCGAGGAAAGCGCTGAGCAAGCCTTTTCAGCAACCCTTTGATCCCTAACCTGTTTCCTGCCGATTGGTAATTAATTCTGCCCAGATACCAAATAGGGTCTATAGCATGATTGCGTAGTTGTATAAAATCTACCCCGTAAGACACAACTTCTTCCAATGCTTCGGCCTCTTCCTCTTCATCGGTTATTCCGGGAAAAATAAACAAATTTAGGGAAACAAAGCCCCCTAGGGATTTAAATCGTCTTATACTCATTTTTACGTCGTCTAATCCATACCCTTTGGGTCTGAAGTAGGCCTCATAATAACGAGGACGCGCACTTACTAGACTAACACGCATACTATCAAGCCCTACCCGCCCCAATTGTGTTACGACCTCGGGCAGACTGGCGTTGGTATTCAAGTTGATAGTACCCTGGTTTGTACTAGAACGCAGCAATCTTATCGCCTGGGCCAAAAGAGCCCCTTGCAATAGGGGCTCTCCTTCACACCCCTGGCCAAAAGACACTATAGCACGCGGGGCCCTTTTGAGATGAGGGACCATGGCCTCCGCTATCTCTTCAGGAGAGGGGATAAATTCAAGCCGCTCTTGCGCCACATGGGGACCATCTTGTCCTTGCCACGAAAGGCAACCCAGACAGCGCGCGTTGCAAACCGGTGAAGTGGGAATAGGGGCCTCCCACCGACCGAGGACAAAATTACGTGCTGCCGGGCATCGATAACGTAATACGCAGTTCTCTACCAGGTGTCTCACCAGACGATTGCGGGGATAAGCCTTTATTTTTTTCTCCGCCGCCTGCACAATCTTTTTTTCGTCAAAAAAACGTACCTCTTGGCGGTGATCAAAATCAGACCTAAACGCGGTCACCCAAAATCGCCCCTTCCACCACCCCACACAGGCATACGAAAAAAGGGGCAACGGAGGAAGGGATTCTCGGCCCTCTTGATAAGGGGCAAGAAATGTTTGGGTATGGGCCGGGGCCAAATAAGCCGCTACAGCATAGGCCGGCTGGCCTTCCTCAAAAGGGTTCTCGTATACTATTTCTACCTCCTCCCGTTGGGGATCAAGACCAATGGGGTATCGATCAGGAAGCACATAGAGCGCACTTCCCTGGGGTAGAGGAATAAAATCTTCCGGAGTAGGAAGCACAAGATCAAGGCCCGTAAGCCCCAAGGCTAACAGCTTAGGATGCTCAAAAATACGCCCGTGAATATCGGCAAACAATAAGCGTGGATGTCTCTGGGGATGCACATCAAGTCGAGGCCACATGTTACCCTCTACCCCTTTATTCAGAAAGCAAAACCATACCGCCGTAGGGCCTGGCGGACATAGCCTACCAAATATAATGAGCCCGTGACTAAAAGAGGTACATCAGAAAAAACTAAAGCCTTTTCTAGGGCCTTTTGCCAAGAAGATTCTAGGAAAAACGCAGGGGCCCTGGGGGCTGAAGAAAAGATTTTCGGTAAGGCCTGTTTCCATTCTTCTATGGTTACCGGACGCCTGGGCCCTGGGGGCTCACATAAAAAAACCCTCGCTGCCCCTGGTACCAAGTAGGCTAACATCTCCCTAAAAGGTTTGGTCTCCCCTTCGTTAGAAGCAGCAAAAAGCAGATCATAGCGCCTAATACCATCTTCCCTCAGGGAGTATATAAGGGCCTTTATACCGTCTATATTGTGCGCTCCATCTAAAATGATCTTTTTATCTCGAAGAGAAAAAATCTCGTAACGGCCAGGCCAAATAACCGCCTGTAAGGCACGCGTTATTGTATCTTTTTGAATAAGCAAACCACGCTGTTCCAGCAGTTCGCTCACTTTTAGGGCCAGGGCCAAATTAATCCTCTGATAGGTACCTCTAAGCCTTAGGCCAAGGCCAGAGAACACCTTGTCTCCTTTGTAGACAAGCCCCTCTTGGGCCTTTAAAACACAAAAATCCTCTCCATAGAGCCAAACCTTGGCCTCCCTCTCTCTGGCCCGAGACAAAATGACCTCTAAGGCCTCCTTGGGCACCGGCCCCACCACTACAGGCACCCCCCTTTTGATAATGCCGGCCTTCTCGGCGGCAATTTGGGCCAAACTATGCCCCAAAAATGCTTCGTGATCTCTGCCTACACTGGTAATCACCGTCACCCAGGGGCTGACCACATTAGTGGCATCCAGGGCCCCTCCCATGCCACACTCCACTATCGCTACCTCTACCCCGAGCTGAGCGAAAAGAAAAAAGGCCATGGCCGTAGTGAGCTCAAAATACGTGACCGCAAGGCCCCTTAAAGATCTTTTAATCTCTAAACACAAATGGACAAACTCTTCCGGAGAGATGGGCTTACCATTTATCACAAAACGTTCACAAATAGAAAACAAGTGCGGCGAGGTGTATAAGCCCGTGCGCAGGCCGTGATGGCGCAAAATCGTCTCCACTATAGCCGCCGTTGATCCCTTGCCGTTGGTGCCTGCAATATGGATGACAGGAAATTTCTGTTCAGGACGCCCTAAACGCCGCAATAGGGTGCAAATACGCTCAAGCCCGGGCTTGATCCCAAAGAATTGAAAACCGCAGAGCCATTTGTAGGCCTCTTCAAAATTCATCTCCATTTATTCACCAAAAGGGTTATGCCCAAGGACTCCATAGATCAAAAAATAAAGACCTTGTACAGACCGACATTAAAAGTAAAATTTGGGAAAATTTTCTAATCTGGTTAAGATCTAAAAACATTTTCGTATAAAGGGGTCCAATTTGATCCTGTGGCGCTATATAAGCCGTGAAATATTCCTCCTTTTTATCGTTAGTTTGTTAACTTTAAATAGCTTATTGGTAAGTATTCGGTTAGCCACTTTAGTCTTAACCCTTTCCCAAGAGCACCTTTATTTTCGCGATTATGTGCATCTTTTTAGCTATTTAATGCCGTATTTTTTGACCTTTACCCTCCCTTTAGCAGGACTAATAGCGGTACTTTTTACCTTTATGCGTCTTTCTCAAGACCAAGAGATATTGGCCTTTCAGAGTCTGGGCATCCCCTTTCGTAAATTATTACCTCCCGTGATAACTCTGGCCTTGTTAACTTTTTTGCTCTCTTTTTGGGTAACCTTAAACCTTATGCCTTGGAGCAAAAGGGCCTTGCGCAATTTCCTCTTTGACCTCACTCAGCGCAAGCTTGCCCAGGGCATACCGCCTAAAAGTTTTATCAACTGGATCCCTGGTTTTTCTATTTTTGTACAGCAAAGTTGGCATGGAGGCAAAAATTTTGCGTCGGTCTTTATTGTAGACCGATCTACCCCCAGCAAGAGAGGTCTTATTTTTGCCTCTAAGGGACAAATGGAACTACACGGTAAGCAAGTCATTTTTAGACTCTTTAACGGTTGTATCCACCTGGTAAACCACAAATATAACGAAACCGAAGAACTTCGTTTCAAAGAATACGTTTATCGGTTTGATTTAACCCATTTACAACATTCCCGAAGCCCAAGCCGAGGGGAACTCTCTCTGTCCACCTTAAGGGCCATGGCGAAAAAATTTCCTCCCCGTAGCCCAAAACGGCTAAAATACCTCATAGAATACTGGAAGAGATTGGCTTTCCCGGGAGCGGCCTTTTTTCTCGCCCTCCTAGGAGCTCCTTTAGGAATAACCATGCGGGCCTCGGGAAAGGGTCTAGGTCTTTTATTGGCGGTTATGTTGTTTTTGCTTTACTATTTCTTATTTTCTGCCGCCACCAATATTGCCCAGCGGGGCCTGATACCTCCGGGCTTATCTCTAAATATACCCAATATGGTCATGGGAGGGATATCCCTATTATTACTCTGGTTTGCAGATAAAGGTAAATTGGGGTTTAAACCGTGAGCCTTTATACCCGCTATTTACTCCATCCCTATTTCAGGGCGATAGCCCTTATACTCCCCTTGATAACCGGGACGTATTTGCTCATAGAATTCTTTGACAAGATCGACAACGTAACCAATAGTGGGCTTTCCTATGCTTTTCTGCTGCATTATCTGTCGTTCCAGATACCCCAAATACTTTTTGAGACCTGGCCCATAATTCTAAGCCTAAGTGGTCTCTTAGGCATGGCCTTCTTGGCTCGGGCAGGAGAGTTATTGGCTTTTCGTACCCTTGGGTTTTCGGTTTGGTCCTTGGCGCGGCCGTATATCTTGGCCACCCTAATCCTTTCGCTGATCTTTGTGGCCCTAGAGGAGCTCGTACTACCCCCCTCTACCTATCATCAATTATACCTCTGGGCCACCAAGGTAAAAAAACGGCAACCCAAAGGACTGCTCTTGAAAGGTGAACTCTATTTTAAAGGGGTGGATTCTTTTTTCGTTGGTCACGTGCTTGATACCGAAGGCCTACACCTGAGAGACGTCGTCTACGTAAAGATAGACCAACACGCCTGGCCTGTTTTCATTATCTGGGCCCCAAAGGCCACTTACCAAGGGAATAACCTTTGGCTTTTTAAAAACGGACTCTTGAAAAGACGCGCTAAAGACTTTGTTCCCCAGTGGTTCGACAAACATATTCTGCGTCTTGATTTTAGTCCGGAAACCGTCCTTATAGTAAAGAGAATACCTCGTACACAACACCTATGGGAGCTCTGGAAGCAAATACTCTTTCTCAAAAAGGCCGGACTTCCCACCCGTTTAACCGAAGCAGAAATAAGCTACCGTGTGTTTTACCCTTTATTGGCCCCGTTTTTATTGGCCTTAGCCCTGGTCATGCTCTTACAAGAACGGGGGCGTCATGCCTTGGGTAAAGGAGTAACCAAGGGGTTGTTGGCCATCTTTTCCGGCCTGGCCCTCTACTTAGGGATAAAGGCCTTGGGAGACACCGGCCACATCCCCCCTTTAATGGCCTCTCCTCTGGGCCTAGGCCTCCTCGCCCTCTTAGATACCATATTATTCTACCAAGAGCGTCTTTAACAAAGTACCGCTACCGAACCAAACCTCCCGGTAACCTTTTCGCGGCGGTAAGAATAAAATTCTCTATGACACTTATTACATAAACCAGAGGTTAAAATCCTGGCGGGATTAAGCCCTTTGGCACGCAATTTGTGGACGGATAAGGACCACAAATCAAAATAATTGGGCTTTATCTGGAAGGGCCAAAAGGAAGGGGGAAAAAGCTCTTTATAACCGCGAAACTCGGCACAACACGGACCGAGAGAAGGAAAGACCGCGGCCCACAGGTCCTCAACCTTAGAACCAAAACAGCGTTGCATAAGCTCCACCGCTTCTTCCAGAATGCCCGCCACCAAACCTCGCCAACCTGCATGCCCCAAGGCCAGAGAGTGCTGGCGTTCATCATATAACATAAAGGCCTGACAATCGGCTTGTTTGATAAGAACACCTACACCTTGTTGATCAGTAAGGATCAAATCGCAGCCCTCTATCTCTATATCTTTTTTCAAGGGGCTAGAACAAAGAAAATATCGTTTGCCATGGACTTGCTTGGCCGAAACTAACCGTGACACCCCAAGGGCCTGTTTAATGCGGTAACGGTTTTCATACACGGCCTGGGGGTCATCTCCCACTTCAAAACTCAGATTCAGACTAGAATAGGGCCCCTTACTAACCCCACCAAAGCGGGTAAAAACAGCATGACGCAACGGGAACTCTTTTAGATCGGAAAATTCGTAATATGTTAAGTCTTGGTAACAAGATCTTTGGAACATAATGAGGATTATTAAAATGAAACTACGCGTTGGTCTAGTCTCTTATCTCAATACGGCACCCTTGTTGTTTAGCCTAAGGGAAGAAGCTAGGAATGCGCAGTGGGAACTCTTTGAAGCCCATCCCACCACCCTAAATAAGGCCCTGGCCCAGGGGGAGATCGACTTAGGTTTGGTATCTTCCTATGAATATGCCCTGGGAGACTATTTGTTACTTCCTGACATATCAATAAGCGCCACGGGACGGGTGGGAAGTGTATTATTATTTTCCTCTTGGCCCTTAGATAAATTAACAGCAAGAGAGATACTGCTCACCAAGGCCAGTGCCACCTCGGTAGCCCTCTTAAAACTCCTGTTAGAAGATTTCTGTGGTCAGCGGCCTATTTATCGCCGAGGTTATTTACAAGATTTAAAAGATAAAGACGCCTATTTAGCCATTGGCGATGAGGCCTTGAAGTTGCGTCATTATCCGCCACGACCTCATGCCTATGATCTTGCCTCTCTTTGGATGGAACACACAGGACTCCCTTTTGTCTTTGCTGTTTTTGCCGTAAGGCCCGAGTCTTGGGCCCAAAAGGCCGCGGAAATAAGAAACTTTGCCACAGCCTTGTACCTATCCAGGGCCAAAGGCCTGGCGGCCTTGACCGGCTTGGCCAGCCAATGCGTCAAACTCTCGGGACTCTCGTCTAACGAATGCCTCCTCTACCTCAAAGGCATCGAATATGACCTTTCCGGGCTTAAACAGGAGGCCCTGAAAGTCTTCTTTCAACACCTCAAACGCCGCCAGGAAATACCGCACTGTAAGGAACTGCGCTTTATAGACTTATAGGCCCCTAAAAAAGGATCTTTAGACGTTTATTTTCAAAAAAAGGGCGCTTAAAGCTCTTTCTAAACACCTTTCCCCTGTTGACTCTCCTCTTGGGCTGTGCTAAGGGGGAGAGGTCTATAATTTTTGTGGATAGCTGATGGGCGAAAATTTTAAATATTTTTTGGGTCTGCTAGGAGACTTTTTAAGTATAGGTCTGGCAGTTGGTGGGGCCGTATTTGCAGGCCTTATTACAGGGTGGTTTTTAGATGAAAAGGTCTTTCACGGACGTTTTTCTCCCTGGTTGACCATAATTTTTGCGGCCTTTGGGATTGCGGGAGGGATCAAGAATATTTTTGTTATGACCAAAAAACGTTTTCGTAATAAAGAGAAAAAGAGATGATTCGTTTAGAAATTAACGAAAATTTCCTAAAAACTCTAGAATATACCACCTATTTGCTTTTAGTAACTCTGGCTCTTGTTTATTATCTTCTTTCCGGGTCTCTGGTGGATTTATTTAGCGTACTAATTGGAGGGCTTTTGGCTGTATTGAATTTTCGTTCGGCCAAAAAAGACGTACGTTCTATACTCAAAGAAGTTGCTACACGCCGCCCTGCGCCGCGGCGATCTAGAAGTTATCTCTTCCAATATTTACTGAAATATTATTTGCGTTTAATAGCCACGGCTTTTGTCCTGTTTTTTGTGATAAAGGTCCGAATTGTCCATCCTTTGCCCCTTTTAGTGGGTATTTCCGTGGTTATAGTAAATATTTTACTTTGCTTTTTTAGAGAGGTCGGACGTAATTTCTGGCTAAAATTTAAGGAGGGTTAGAAGTATGGAGCATCCTCTGTTTTTTCTGTGCTTCTTGTTGCAACTGTTGGGTATTCCTTCGGGGCCTCATTATTATGAGGAAGCCTCGCATTGGGGTATAATGGCCTACATTTTTGCCCCCCACATGGTAAATAGCTATTTCGTATGTATCTTGATCATTGTGTTAATCAAATGGGGGCTCAGCAAACGGGAGTTTATCCCGCGCGGGGGACAAAATTTTTGGGAATTCGTGGTGGAATCTCTGTATGATTTTACCAAAGACAACGTACCCCACGAAGAAGGTCCGGGTAAAATCAATTTGGTCCCCTATGTCTTTCCGCTCATTGTAATGTTTGCCGTTTATATATTGTTCAGCAATTATCTCGGTCTTATTCCTGGTTTTATGTGCCCCACCGCCAATATTAATGTCACGTTGGGGCTTACCCTTATAACCATTGTTTACTATCACTTTTTGGGTCTTCGTTTCCAAGGATTAAAGTATTTCAAACAATTCTTAGGGCCTATACCGGCTTTAATCCCCTTGATTGCCCCGGCAGAAATCTTCGGCCACGTAGGCCGAATTATTTCTCTCTCTGTACGACTCTTTGCCAACATGATGGCCAAAGAATCGCTCATTGGTATTCTCTTAGTCTTGGGAGGACCTTTTCTGGCTCCCTTACCTATCTTGGCCTTGGGCGTTCTAGTGGCCTTTGTACAGATGCTCATCTTTATAACGCTTTCTCTGGCCTACTTTGCGGGAGCCGTGGAGGAAGAACATTAATATAGAGATCAAACGGGGATGCGGAGCCAAACTTTGTATCCCCTTCTTTGTAGACAAAAAATTAAATTTTTAGACAGGAGGGAGAGGTTATGAAAAAGGTTTTGGCTTTGGCGGTTGTATTGGTAATGGCTGGTGCATCCTTTGCTTTTGCAGCTGATGCTTCTACCCAGGCTGCTCTTGGTAACGGCTTCTTGGGGTTAGTAGTACTTGGTGCCTGCTTGGGTGTAGGAATCGCCGCTTTTGGTTGTGGTGTGGGCATGGGTCACTGCGTACAGGGTGCTTGTGAAGGTATGGCCCGCAACCCTGAAATTTCTGGTAAGCTCACCGTTACCATGATCTTGGGTTTGGCCTTTATCGAAGCATTGACCCTTTACGCCTTGGTCTTGAGCTTCTATCTCGTATTTGCTAAGCTGCCCAGCTACTTGGCTCTCATCGGTGCCTAACAGCAACTAAAAAAGACTTTAAAAGGCCGTGGGGCAAATACCTCACGGCCTTTTTCATTTCCGCCCGTTTCATCTCGTTCTAATCCATCTTCTCAAGAGTTTTTTTTAGGTTATTATATGAACAGCATGTCAGACTTCAGGATTCCAGGTATAACTATCTACCGTTTAGGAATGTATGCCCGGTCGTTGGAGCGGTTCCTCCAAGAAGGGCGCGATTTAATAAGTTCTGAAGAATTGGCCAGGGCCTGTGGAGTAAACCCAGCTCAGTTACGCAAAGATCTCTCCTACTTTGGTCAATTTGGGGTAAGAGGGGTAGGATACTCGGCCCAAACCCTACTTAAAAGTATTCGTCGCATCCTGGGGACCGATCGAGAATGGCCGATGGTCTTGGCCGGCGTGGGCCATTTGGGTCATGCCCTCCTTTCGTACGAAATTTTGACTCGCCGGGGGTTTAAATTTGTAGCCGCCTTTGATGTTGACCCGGCTAAAATTGGCAAAGTAGTAAACGATATTTATGTCTATGCCATGGAACAACTGCCTTATATAGTACGTGAACACCGGGTAGAGATAGGTGTCATAGCCACTCCTTGCGATGCGGCGCAGGAAGTGGCCGATAGTTTTATTCGAGAGGGTATAAAAGGCATTGTGAATTTTGCCCCCACCAGTATAAAACACCCACCTAACGTTGTGGTAGAACAGTCCGATATGACCATCTTGTTTGACAAGATTGCCTATTACCTCTTACGCTTAGATTAGTCTCCTTTAAGATAAAGGATATGTCTCGTTTTGTAGACCAAGCCCAAATTTACGTAAAAGCCGGTGATGGCGGACATGGGTGTGTAAGTTTCCGTCGCGAAAAGTACGTCCCCCGAGGAGGCCCTGATGGTGGGGACGGCGGACGGGGAGGAGATGTTATTTTAGAGGCCTCAGAACAGCTCCACACCCTCTACGACTTTTACTACCGCACCAAATTTAAGGCCGAAAATGGCCGGCCCGGCAGTGGAAAGAAAATGGCTGGCCGGAAGGGCAAAGATCTTGTCCTCAAGGTCCCGGTGGGGACAATTGTCCGCGATGCAGAAACGGGACAAATCCTTTGTGATTTTACCCATCCAGGGCAAAAATTTGTGGTGGCCCGAGGGGGCAAAGGCGGACGAGGGAACGCCCACTTCGCTACCCCCACGCGCCAAGTGCCCCGGTTTGCCGAAAAAGGACAACCCGGCGAAGAACGCTGGATAATATTAGAACTGAAGATAATTGCCGATGTAGGACTAGTGGGCCTACCTAACGCCGGTAAATCGACCCTATTGTCTCGTATCTCAGCGGCTCGGCCCAAAATAGCCGACTATCCGTTTACTACACTTACCCCAAATCTCGGTGTAGTAAGACTATCCGAGGAGCGTAGTTTTGTGGTAGCTGATATACCAGGCCTTGTGGAAGGGGCCCACAAAGGGGTGGGCCTCGGACTAGACTTCCTACGTCACATAGAACGCACCAGAGTATTGTTATACGTGCTGGAGGCCCAAAAGGGCCCAGAGGGCATACTTTCCGAGCTAAAGGTGCTTCAACAAGAACTGGCCCATTATCATCAAAAACTGTTACAAAAACCCGCGGCCGTGGCCTTAAACAAAATCGACTTGGTAAATGATTTGTCGGTCCTCATTCCATTGAAAGAGACCCTGGAGGAACAAGGCTTACCTGTATATTTGATATCCGCGGCCACGGGGCAGGGTATAAAAGAACTCTTAGAAGGGCTCTGGCGTCTTCTAACCCTAAAAAGGTAGGCTTAAAGGCTGGTTGATATGCAGGAAAGATGTCTTTATTTACGCAAGGTCTTTCGTCTGGTGGTCAAAGTAGGCAGTGCCGTGATTACCGGCCAAGACGGCCTGGAACGCTCGGTTATTGAAAATCTGGCCTCAGAACTATCTCGTTTCTGCCGGCAAGGCTACGAAGTACTCCTGGTTTCTTCGGGGGCCATTGCCTGTGGCCGTAAAAAAATGGGGTTTCCCCGCCGTATTTTCTCTTTGAGCGAAAAACAGGCCTTAGCCGCCACAGGACAAGCTAGTTTGATCCAGTTTTGGGAAGAGGCCCTAGAAAAATACGCCCAGAAGGCCGCCCAAATACTACTTACACGTACGGATCTCGAAGATCGTAAACGCTATCTTTTGGCCCGTAATACCCTGCAAACGCTCCTAAATTGGCGGGTAATCCCCATAATTAACGAAAACGATACGGTCTCTGTGGAAGAAATCCAGTTTGGGGACAATGATCTTTTGGCGGCCATGGTAGTAGGTTTAATCCAGGCCGATCTTCTGGTCTGTCTGTCCGACGTAGATGCCTTATACGAAAAGGATCCCCGCGAAGCCCCTGAGGCTAAACGCATACGTTTTGTCAGTAAAATAGACCCAGAAATAGAAGCCATGGCCGGCAAGCGCCCGGGACGCTTTGGGCGCGGAGGCATGGTTTCCAAAATTAGGGCCGCCAAAATGGTCACTTCTTTGGGTATACCCATGATTATAGCCCCCGGTCGGGAGCCTCTTGTCTTAGAAAGGATCTTTGCCGGAGAAGAGATAGGGACCTTTTTTGCCCCCCACAAACCTTCCTTAACGGCCCGCAAATTTTGGATCGCCTACCACCAAAAACCTACAGGCACCCTAATCTTGGATCAGGGAGCCGTTAAGGCGTTACAGCAAAAAGGCTGTAGCCTACTGCCTGCCGGTATCAAAGAAGTACAGGGGGACTTTCCTCCTGGGGCCTGTGTGGCCTGTTGTGACGAAACAGGACGACTGGTAGCCATGGGGTTTTCTAATTATTCTTCTGGTGAATTACGCCGCATCCTGGGGCGTCACAGCCGAGAGATATCGCGCCTCCTAGGCACCCAAAGAAAAGAAGAAGTCATTCACCGGGACAATCTCGTCTTGGCCGATAACCTTTATCAAAAGGAGTAGATATGAAAAAAGGCCTAAAATGCCCCCATTGTGGCCAAGAAGTATGGACTTACCGCAACCCCTTTCCCACAGTGGATATTATTATCGAAATAAAAGATCAGATAGTCTTGATAAAACGCCAAAATCCCCCGCATGGGTGGGCCCTGCCGGGAGGTTTTGTAGACTACGGCGAAAGTCTCGAAGAGGCTGCCTGTAGAGAGGCCTTAGAGGAAACCGGTTTATCTATAGAATTAATTTGCCAGTTTTATACCTATTCTTCTCCCGACAGAGACCCCCGCTTCCATACCATTACCACCGTATTCATTGCCCGTGCGCAAGGGACACCACGCGGTGGCGACGACGCTGCCTTGGCCTGTTTATTCCCTCGCCATCAAATTCCCTTTGAAGAATTAGTATTTGATCATTCGGCCATTCTTGCCGATTATCTTTCCTGGAAAGATGGACAAAATAAATTATTTACTAAATACCGAAAAGCTTCGCTTCCTCGTTGTAGATGACGAAATCTTCATCGTGGAGTTATTAAAAGATTATCTTCAAACCCTTGGTTATTCCTGTATGACGGCCCTTAACGGGGAAGAGGCCTTGAGTATTTTACAACAAAAGGGGCCCTTTTCCGTGGTTATTACCGACATTTGTATGCCCAAGTTAGATGGTCTAAGGCTCATTGAAACCATCAAAAAACAATTTCCCGATACAGACATCATAGCCATGACGGGCTATACCAGAGACTATAGCTACACAGACGTAATTCGTGCCGGAGCCAACGATTTTATCAAAAAGCCCTTCGACCTGGACGAATTAGAAGCAAAAATAAACCGTATTTTAAAGGAACGCCACCTGCGCCAAAAGTTGCAAGCCCTGATAATTTTTGACCCTCTTACAGAAATTTTTAACCGTCGCTATTTCGAAGAAAAAATACAAGAAGAGAGCTATCGAGCCTGGCGGCAAAAATACAATCTCCATTTGGCCATGATAGACATCGATAATTTCAAAAGCTATAACGATTATTACGGGCACCAAGCAGGAGACCGGCTCCTTAAGTACCTGGCTCGAATAATGTTAACCTCTACCAGGCGTCATGTAGACCTCTCTTTCCGTTATGGAGGAGATGAATTTGCTATTTTGATCCCCCAATGCAATACCGAACTCGCCCTAAAAGCAGCTTGGAGGATATGTAGGCGTTTCAAAGAGGAAGACTTTTCCCCTGCCTCCTTATCGATAGGTCTGGCTCTTTTTCTCAAACCAGACGAAAAAAGCCTGACTTCCGCTATAGACGACTTCATTCTACGTGCCGATAACGCCCTCTACGAGGCCAAAAAACGGGGAGGTAATCAAGTAGTAGTAGACCCAAAATCCCTAATGGGCCAAAAAGGCACGTACTAAATCTTCTCTAGGATTTATGTTCTTTAAGACCACACGGAGAGACATACCAACTTTAGGCGTAAACGTAGGGGGGAGAGGGACATCTACAGTAAGCATATAGTCAGGCAATAAGACTCTGGCCTTCCGTTGATAAACCTCTACGACCAAACCCGAAAGTACTTTCCCCTTGGCTTCTTTTTGGAGATATTTTAACAGCCAGTAACGAAAAGTACGGGACGAAATATTACTTGCGGCCTCTAAAACAGACGAGAGGTTTCGTAAATAATTAGTTAATTCCTGCGCAGAAAAACGTGGTTTGCCACTTAAAAGATGGCTCAAAATCTGGTGTTCCATCAAAAGGTCTACTATTCGTCTAATAGGAGAAGAAATCGTGGTATAAACCGGCAAGCCCAGGCCATGATGAAATTCAGGTGTAAGGATCAATTCTCCTTTAGACAAATGCCGGACCTGGAGAAAATTCTTTAAGAGATCATGCTCTTCGCCATCTATAAGGCGTTCTCGGGGTTTGGCCTGACACCTATATATGGCGGGTAAATTGTGCTTTTGAAAATATCTTGCCGCTACAAAATTGGCCAGGATCATAAATTCCGAAACCAAAAACCGGGCTGGAGTAAATTCCAGACGTTCTAGGGTAATTTGGCCGTCCCGAACGCGAATTTCTATTTCGGGAAGTAGTACCGGTAGGGCCCCAGAGGCCAAGCGTCGTGCAAATAATTTGCGGGCCAGTTCGTGTAAAACCTTGAGGACTTCATCAGTAGCTAGAAGATTATCTGCCTCTTGATAAGTAAGCCTTTTAGCTACACACACCACTGAAGGAAAAATCTCGTAAGAGATAATCTCTGCCTCTTTGGAGAGACGTATCAAAAAAGACAGGGCTGGCCTTTGTTTACCCACTACTAAGCTTGCTGCCTCTTCGGACAGGCTACGAGGTAGCATGGGTATAATGCGCTCGGGCAAATAAAGGGTGGTTCCCCGCCTTAGGGCCTCTTTAAACAGGACGGATTGGGGTTCAACAAAGGTAGCCACATCGGCTATGTGAATACCCACAACTAAAGAGTCCGCTTCGTAATGAAGAGACAAGGCATCATCAAAATCTCGTGTTTCTGGACCATCAATGGTTATTAATGGCAGGTGCCGTAAATCTCGTCGTCCCTCCCAAGAGAAACCCCGCGCGACTACTCTTTGGGCCTCCGCTTCCACTTCGGGGGGGAAAGATTCTTTGATGTCGTAGCGTAAGAGTTCAATGTTTTCGTCTTCGGCAAACAGACCGGCTTTATGTAATATTTGAAAGATAAGCCCTGGACGGGTAATACCTGCTCGTTGAAGCAGTTCTTTGGTCTCCCTGGCTCCTTGAGCCTCTTCACCATAAAGATAAAAGTCTTTAAGGGCCTTTATCCAATAATTTTTTGTCTTTTTAGAGATATCTTCCTCTCTGTCTTCCCAAAAAGCCGTTAACCAACGCAGCCCCTCTTCTTGACGTTGGAGGCGTTCTTCTTCCTTACGCCGGGCCTCTTTTAGCCGTTCTACCTCCTGTCTAGAATGGATGAGGACGCGACCTTCACGATAACGAAAAAAGAATCTATCTTCTAAAACGGCCCTTAATATGGCGGCTATTTGGTCATCGTCGACCTCTGAACCAAAGTACACCTTGGCTAATTCTTCGGGGCTCATTTCTTCAGTTTCATCCACCACCACTTCCCATAATTCCTCCATGATGAGCTCCTGCTTCAACTCTTCACGACGCCTTTCCCGCAGGGCCAGCAAGGCAAGCTGTTCTTGTCGGGTGGAGGCCTTATATGGGAAACGAGAAAGACTCAAGATCCGGGTGCGCGGTATTAGTTCTTCACGCCCTGTTTGCAATAAGACCCTTAACCGACGGTCTTTATGCCCCAGGACATAGGCCGCTTGGACTTTGCCGTGTTCGACAAAATCCACCACATGACCTATTAATTCTTTCTCTTTACCTTTCTTCATGGGTAAATTCGTACTTAATTCGAATAGAAAATATTCTGCGTGGTTTTTATGGTGTCTTTAGCAGATGGGATAATTTGTGCAAGGAAGAAATTAACCCTGTTGAGCCACCTGGATAGCCTTACGAAGATCTAAGGCCCCTGTGTAAATGGCCCTACCCACTATTACCCCTTCTAACCCCATCGATTCCAAAGGCCGTAAAAGTTTGATATCTTCCAGACTAGAAACCCCACCAGCAACATAAACAGGGAGGTTAACCGTCTCTAGCAGGGGCTTTAAACGAGAAATATTGACTCCCTTCTGCGTACCATCTCTAGTAATATCGGTAAATATCAAAGACCTGAGACCAACATCGTCAAAAAGTTTGGCAAGTTCAATATAGTGCATCGAACTATCTTCTACCCAGCCCGACACAGCTACCCTATCGCCTCTTACATCAATACTTACTACTATATGCCCTGCAAACATCCGGGCTGCCTCTTTAACCAAAGAAGGTTGACGGCAAGCTATGGTACCCAAAATTACCCTGTCAACCCCATCTTCTAGATATTTTTCTATAGTTTTTAAATCTCTAATACCTCCTCCGACCTCTACGGGGACATCTACTTGGTGAACGATCTGCCGAATAATATCCCGGTGCACGGCTCGTCCCTCTTTGGCCCCAGAAAGATCAATAATGTGAATCAACTGGGCCCCACATTCTTTAAAAGACCGGGCCACGGCCACTGGATCGTCACTGTAAACCGTCTCCTGGGTATAATCCCCTTGATATAAGCGAACACACTTTTGATTTATTAGATCTATAGCCGGAACTATTAACATCTTTTTCCTCAAATAAGGTCTCGAGCTTCTTCTTTATACCAAGCTATAAAACGCCTGATACCTTCTTCAATAGGAACTTGCGGATCATACCCCAAAAGGGAGCGGGCCTTGGAAATATCAGCATAGGTCACTTTTACATCCCCAGGCTGAAAGGGCAAGTGTTTGATTTTGGCCCTTTTACCCAAATTCTCTTCAATTAAATGGATTAACGTCATCAAATCTGTGGTTTTAGACTCGCCGAGATTGAAAATTTCGAAACCAAAATCTTTTTCGTGGGCCGCGATGATCCCCTGAATAATGTCGTCTATATAAGTATAATCCCTTCGTGAAGACCCATCGCCAAACACCGGTATTTCTTGCCCTTGATCGATGAGACGGGTGAATTTGTGGATGGCCATTTCCGGACGCTGGCGGGGGCCATAGACCGTAAAAAAGCGTAGACAAACGACCTTTAGGCCAAATAAGTGGTGATATGTATAGCACATCAACTCATTGGCCCTTTTGGTAGCGGCATAGGGAGATACTGGTTGAGCACAACAATCATCTTCCGAAAAGGGCACCTTGCTTGTATCTCCATAAACAGACGAGGAACCACCATAGATAAACTTGTCTACCTTATACTGCCGACACAATTCCAGCAAATTTACCGTACCCAGACCATTTACTTCTTCATACAAGATGGGGGCCTCCAGAGAAGGACGCACCCCGGCACGAGCGGCCAGATGTATTACTTCACCTACCTGATAGCGCTTAAATATACGTTCTAAGAAAGGGAAATCTCTAATATCACCTTGTTCCAGATGAAAAAGGGGATTTTCAAGGACATTTCTTAGATTACGCCATTTTATTTTAGGCGAATAGTAGTCATTAAAATCATCCACTACTACTACTTCTTCACCCTGTTGAATAAGCCTTTCTACCAGGTGTGAACCAATAAAACCCGCCCCACCAGTTACCAAGATAACCGCCATAGGTTTACTCCACGGTCACGCTCTTAGCGAGATTGCGTGGCTGATCTACGTCACAGCCCCTAATTACTGCTACTTCATAGGCCAATAGTTGTAAAGGTACGGTATACAAAATAGGGGAAAGCTCCCATTCACATTCGGGAAGCAAAACGGTATGATTAGCCAATTTTTCTAAAGCTTCGTCTCCTTCGGTGCCAAAGGCCAAGATTTGACCGCGACGAGAACGCACTTCTTCTATATTGCTAATCATTTTTTCGTATACGTGGTGGTTTCTAGGGGCCAAAACCACTACCGGCATATCTTCGTCGATGAGGGCTATAGGTCCGTGCTTCATTTCCCCTGCTGCGTAACCTTCGGCGTGAATATAAGATATTTCTTTTAATTTTAAGGCCCCCTCTAAGGCCACGGGAAACAATATATTACGCCCTAAATACAAAAAATGTTGTTTGCGGTGGTAATCGTAGGCCATATCCTGGATAAGAGGATGAACTGTCTGTAACAGGCCTTCAAGTTGTTGAGGTAATTGAACGAGGCCCCTGATAATACGCCGGGCCTGATCCTGCCCTAAATGACCCCTTATCTTCCCAAAATAGAGGGTCAACAAAAGCAATGCTGTAAGCTGACTAGTAAAGGCCTTGGTAGAGGCCACCCCAATTTCTGGACCAGCATGGGTATAAATTGTCCCATCGGTTTCCCTAGTAAGGGTACTCCCCAACACATTACATATAGCAATAGCCTTGGCCCCTGTCTGACGGGCCCGGCGCAAACTGGCCAACGTGTCTGCTGTCTCACCTGACTGGGATATGGGGATGACCAAACTACGCTCATCTAATAAAAAATCTCGGTAACGAAATTCAGAGCCCAGGTCTACCTCCACAGGCAATTGGGCCCAACGTTCCAGAAGATACTTGGCTACTAATCCTGCATGATACGAGGTACCGCAGGCCAGGATGCATATCTTGTTGAGGGCCTTGATCTCCTCGGGAGATAGCTGAATTTCAGGGATATCTACCTCTGCCGTCTCGGGATCTAAACGGCCTCGAAAGGTATTTAAAATGGCCTGCGGTTGTTCATAGATCTCCTTAAGCATAAAGTGTTTATAACCGGCCTTTTCAGCCATGGAGGCATCCCAATTAACCACCTTGGGCTCTTTAGTCACCGGAGTCAAATCATCCAAACGAAACAGTTGACATTGTTCTGCCCTAAGGAGGGCTATTTCGCCGTCATCTAGGAACAAAACCTTGTTGGTCCAGGGCAAAACCGCCGGGATATCCGAGGCGATAAAATTTTCCCCTTCCCCAAGCCCGATGACCAAAGGACTTTGGTTCCGGGCAGCTACTAAAGTCTTGGGGTCGCGCAACCAAAGAACACCTATAGCATAGGCCCCTTCCACCCTTTTGAGGGCTTGTCCCACGGCCCTTAAAAGATCGTTAGTATGCTTCAGTTCTTCCTCAATGAGGTGAGGGATCACCTCGGTGTCTGTCTGTGAAGTAAAGACATGGCCTTGGGCTTCTAATTCTTGGCGTAAGGCGTGGTAATTTTCGATAATTCCGTTGTGCACCACCACCACTTCCCCGGTACAATCCCTATGAGGATGGGCATTGGCCTGGGAAGGTTCTCCATGGGTGGCCCAGCGTGTATGCCCCAAACCAATACCTTTAGGCCGTGCTGCATAGCTATCTAGTATTTCTTGTAACTGGATCAACTTTCCCAAGGCCCTAATCACCTCTAGACGACCTTCATTGATGATAGCTATCCCTGCTGAATCATATCCTCTATATTCAAGACGCCTAAGCCCCTCTAAAAGCACCGGTATAACCGAACGTTTTCCTACATAGCCGACAATTCCACACATTAGCGCGCTCCTTCACCAAATAAGACAATTTTTACCGTCTTAAAAATAATATAAAAGTCAAACATAGTAGACATGTATTTGATGTAATAAAGGTCATATTTAAGCTTTTCCAAAGCGTCTTTTTCCGAAGCCCCGTAAGGGTAACAAATTTGAGCCCATCCCGTTATGCCGGGCTGCACCGTATGCCTTTGGTCGTAAAAGGGTATTTTTTGGCGTAATTGCTGAACAAAAACCGGTCTTTCCGGCCGCGGCCCTACAAAGGCCATATCCCCTTTTAGGACGTTCCACATCTGAGGAATCTCATCGATACGCAGTTTGCGAATAACTCGACCCACCCGGGTTACCCGAGGATCATTTTTGGTGGCCCACCGGGGACGGTCTTTTTCGGCATCTACTTTCATAGAACGAAATTTATACAGCCTAAAAACCTTCCCGTCCTTACCCACCCTTTCTTGCACAAAAAGGATCGGCCCTTTGGAGTCTAATTTAATAGCTAGGGCAACCAAAACTGTAAGTGGTAAGGTTAGAATTAAACCTACAGAGGCCAGCAAAATCCCCAGTACGCGTTTAAAAAAAAGGGTGTGCCAAGATTTACGAAAACCTTGGTGAAAAATTAGCCAACTGGGTCTTATTTTTTCCACAATTATCTTACCGGTTAAATGCTCGTAAAAGGTTTCCCCCTCGACAATATCCAAGCCTTGCATACGACAATATAGCAATTCATCTACGGGTAATCCTCCACGACGTTCGTCTAAACATACCACAATTTTATCAATCCCTTTTTCAAAGCATACATCATAAATTTTCTCAAAAGAGGTATGGATATCAAAAGGGTGACGAGATAAACTTCTAATACGATCTAATTCTTTTTTATTATTTTGATCATCGCTGGATATAATAAAAAGATTAACCCAAAAACCACAGTCGATCTGATTATTAATCTCAAAAAATATTTCTTTAGCTAAGTCACCAAAGCCTAGAATAGCTACTTTTTCATTAAAAAACCCCTTTTTTAAGAAAAAGAAATAAACAAGTCGCCAAGAAACAGCCAAGAAAATAATCAAAAAGAGAAAAACCATGAAAGACCAAGAACTAATCATTAATGAGGGAAAAATAAAATAAATAATACCTATCAGAAAGGTAGCTATACCTATAGCTTCTAATAAACGAAAAAAGATTTCTATTAAATTATCATCATTCCGAAAGGAATAGAGGTTAAAATAATATAACCATAATTGCAAGAAAAGGACCAGAAAGACTATTTTGAATAAAAAATCTAAGGAAAATACATAAGCGGGAATATAGTGATTGTGTAAATAGAAAGCCAAAAATATAGTGATTATTATTAATAAAGTCTCAACCACAAAGAATATAAGTTTTCTAGCTGGATAATAGCGATGAAATAACCAGATCATGATCCATTTTTTCGGTAATATTTTTTGGAGAGATGATAGTATTTAAATCTAGAAGAAATGATATTTAAAGAAGAAATATTGAATCCATTAAAAACCAAACCCAAAATTTTTGATCTACCAATTTTTTCCACGGCATCATTAATACCATCACGATCAGAATAACCATAACGAGCTACCATAAGAACACCATCAACCAGACGTGACAAATAGATAGGTTCAGATGCTACTAATACGGGAGAAGAATCAAAAATGACAAAAGATTTAGGAAAGTATTGACGTAACTGATCCAAAAAAATAACTAATCTTTCAGAAGCAAAAGCATCGCTAGCTTCTTCTATAGTAAATCCTGCTGGTATTAAATATAAATTAGGAAAATTGGTTTTATAAATAATATCTTTTATAGAAACCTTTTCTAGAAGGGCATCTGAAATACCTTCGGCAAAAGAACATTCAAGCCAAGTAGAAAAAGAAGGGTTGCGCAAATCGCTTTCTACCAATACGGTTGATACACTTCTTGCAAAAGAAAACGCCAAATTTAAAGAAACAAAAGTTTTTCCCTCTCCAGGAATAGCACTAGCTACCATAACAAATTTAGAAGGAAGTCCCGTACGGGGATGCAATATATTACTTCTCAGAATCTTAAAATTTTCCGCGACTATACTATCTGGTTTATGATAAACCATTATGCGCTGATCTATTTTTGAAATTTCTACATAAGGCAACAAATCGGTATCAATGGCCGGAGCACCATAAATCGCGTTTTTATTATTTTGAGGGGCCTCTGCCTCTTCTAGAGGTCCTACTCGCCGAAAAAAATTGGTAAGCTTACCCAAAAAATTCCTCCCCCAAGGGTATTTGATGGCGATAAAACCAGAGTAGTATTATAATCGACAAAATTAAAATAATTATTAATAACCATTTTTTTCCAATTTTTGGAGCCAATCGGGTATTAGGCGATCCCTTTAACGGGATATCTTCTAAGAGATGTTTCACCTCAGGCAGACACTCTTTTACCACGTCTTCGTCAACCACCGCCTGCTCTTTTAAGTAGGCCGTTAGCAAACTGTGGTCGGCCAAAATATTAATCAACCGCGGGACCCCTTTAGAATAACGATAAATGAGCTCAATGGCCCCTTCCGTAAAAATCTTTGTCTTTGGTGACCCAGCCCTAAGAATCCTGGTGATCAAATATTGCGATACATCTTCAGGAGACTCAAAGGGGCCCAAGTGATATTTGTAGGTGATACGTTGTTTTAGGGCGTAAAGCTCTGCACATTCTAGTTTATTTTCAAGTTCAGGCTGCCCTACCAGGATAATAATGAGTCCCTTTCCCCCCTCTGCTAAATTGGAAATTAGGCGTAATTCCTCCAGCAGCTCCACCGAAGCCGCCTGACATTCGTCAAAAATTAATACCAAAGTACGACCTTTTTCTACCAGCTTGTGTAATATTTGGCGAAAGGAAAGCAAAAAATGGGCCTTTTTATTCGCTTGTGGTATTTTTAGTTCTGCCGCTAATACGGCATAAAACTCTTCCAAAGACAGTCTAGGATTTAAAAAAGGTATGACCAAAATATTGTTCTTCTTGCGTAAAGAGGCGATAAAATAATTCAAAATCGTTGTCTTACCCACCCCCACGTCGCCGGTGAGCATCAAAAATGGTTTCTGCATAAGAACACAATATGTAAGGTGGGAAAGGGCCTCCCGATGCTTATCACTCAAATAGAGAAACTTTGGGTCGGGATGGATATCAAACGGGTTCTTTTCTAGACCAAAAAATTTGTAATACATGCACAATTTTACATCTGGTATCCCTTTAGGACCAGATACATTAGAAAAATATTTGCCGACAAACCTAACATGCTTATCAGAGAGAGCAATCCTGATTTAAGTAGAGCACGCCTACGCTCCACAGGTAATACCACTTGCGGGATCGTAGCCAATACTTTAATCCCGGTTGTCTTTTCCAAAACCACCTCATCGTAAATACGTCTATCCAGAAAAAATTCTAGGACAAAAGCCATACCCAATCCGGTACCCAAGGCCAAAATGAACCCCATAATAAGTATCTTCTTGGGGTTAGGTTTTATAGGTACCTGGGGGACCTGCGCCGGATCAATAATCTTAAACTGCTCCCCTTGCTGCCGTCTTTCCAGAGTTTCCGCCATAGCCGCCTGGATCTTTTTATCTAAAAGCATTCGATAAGTCTTCATTAAATTATCATAATCTCTACTCATATCCTTAAGTTCCTGTTCACACTTAGGAATATTTTCCAGCCTCTGCTGATACATTTGTATCTCAGATTGCACTTTTTTATATGCCTGTGTTACATGTAAAATTTCTTTGTCAATTTCCGCAAGTTGTGCTCTAAATTGTTCTGTAATAGACATATTAGTGACTTCTGACTTTTCTTGTTTATTATCATTATTTGTACTCATCTTAGCTAATTCTTTTTTTCTAGCTTCTATCATCTTTTTTAATCTAATAACATCTGGGTGCTTTTCTGTGTATTTTAATTTGAGCGCTTCATACATTTGAATCAATTTACCTAAATCTTGTATAGACCCTGTGTCATTATTTTTAGAACTGGAAGGCAAAAATGTCCCCATTTGCTTTGCCATTTTCAGCTGTTCTAAAATAGAAACTTTTCTATCTTCTAACATCTGTTTACGCATTTGTAGAGCTTCACTTTCCTTCTGTAAACGATCAAGAGTAGAAATAATTGACTGTTTTTGTTCAGGCAATTCATTCATATGCTTCATTTTATATTCCTGAATCATAATTTCTCGCTTACGTAACTCGCCTTCTATACGACGTAGCTCTTCATCTAAGAAGGCAGTAATAGTTTTTGCTTGTTCTTCTCGAAGTTTCATATTTTCTTCTATAAAAATATTTGCTATCCTATTAACAATTTTTGCACATAATTCTGGATTAGTATATTCAAAGCTTATAACAAAAACGTTTCTTCGCCCCCCTCGAGGTCTAGACACATGTATTGCACGACGCATACGTTCCACTACGGATTCCATGGGAAGCTTATCAACTAAAGAGGGATATAAATTATATTCGCGAATTAAAGCTTCTAAATTTCTTCTACTCGTAATTTCTTGCCAAATAGCATGTATTAAAGATTCTAGATCTCCAGATACTGTTGATCTAACATAAGCTGAAGGAACCTTTTGAGGGACTATGGAAAGGGTTATTTCGGCCCTATAAACTCGTGGCGACCTTAGAATATATATTTCAGCTAAAGCAAATATAGGGATAAACAGAAAAATTATTAACCATTTACGCCGCCATAAAAAAGCTAATAATTGATAAATATCTATTTGTTGCTTTTCTTCTACCATAATGAGCGACCTCGCCAAACATTATAGCGTAAAACCAAAAATATTGTATTTTCTTCGTAACCTGGGACAAAACTATGCCCAGAAGGAGACTGTTTTCTATAAGAATATTCGGTTGAAAGATACAAATCCTTGAGTAAAGTTTTTTGGAGATGGGCCGAAAATTGGTATGTATCAGCCATAGAATTTTCGTCAGTAAAATCTTCATGACGATACATACTGGATAAAGAACCAGAAAAAGTCCGGGTAATTTCCCGTGAAATACTCATATTAATTAAATAATATTTGGTAAAACCTGGATTATATGACTCTCCGTACTCGTAACGATAACCTCCATTACCACTAACAGAAAAAACAGAGTGTCTAAATTGTTTAACATAATTTAGACTATAACTAAAACCATTACTGTTCCCACCCTTAGATGCGTCCATTTTACGTTCATAATAACCAAAAGAAAAACCTATTTGTTGATCTTTTGAATATTGGCAACTATAATTTAATTGCATATTATAGACCCAATAGTCATTAATACCTGGAGCATAATTTTGTGTTCTTTCTGCTGAAAAACTTAAAGACAAACTTTTATTATAAGCAACATTATAACTGCCAGTTAGTGCATAACTCCAAGTATTAACTTGGGGAGTACGTTCCATTTCTCGCTGAGTTGATTGAAAAGATACACCAAAACTATACTTAGAAAACCCCTTAGTAATTCGCATAAATTCATTATATATTCGCGCATCTTCTATATTAGGATCTTTATTTTGTAAATAATTAATACTAGAACCAATAGACAACACGGAATTACGCGCAAAATTGTAGTCGATATTAGAACCAACATTAAGCCGATAATAGGTCTCTCGTCTACCGATACGTTCTCTAAAAACATCTTGATTTCTTTCAATAGATTCCTCACTAAAATTATAAGAACTAGAAATATTAAAACCAAGCTTGCGAGAAAGTCTACGACTATAAGAAAAATTCAAAAAATGCCTATTTGTATTGTTATCTGGAAAACGCCAATATTGAGCTCGCTCAAAATTATATGAAAATTGCAAAGATCTTAATTTCGTCATATTATTAGCGTTAAAAATAAAACCAAACAAACTTAACCAATCGTCTACCTTATCAGAAGAAGTAAGGTATAAATTATCTGTATATTGTGTAGAGACTGATAAGCTAAGACCATATTCACTATAAGCGTAAACATAAGTACTATAAACAAAGAAACTTAATAAGAATAAAATTATATACTTTTTCATGGGACAAGTATAATATCATCTGGTTTTAAAAAGAAATCATTAATGTTTTTACCTTTTGCCGCATCCTCATAATTAAAATAAAGTATTTTGTGCCCTTTAGGAGTAAAACGGAAAACCATTATGTGGTCTTTTTTGGCCCATTCAGTAAAACCCCCAGCTATAGCCAAGGCCTGCAAAATAGTTACTGGTTTATCCATAGCATATTGTCCTGGCTTTGCTATTTCTCCAATCATATAGTATCGCTTACTAGCCAGGCTTTTTACTATTACTGTAACCTCGGGGCTATCAATATAATTAGCAAATTCTTTTTCTAATTTTGATTTTAATTGTATAGGAGTCAAACCAGCAGCCATTACATCATCTATTAAAGGAAGGGTAATACGACCGTCTGGACGTACAGTTACCTCCCTAGAAATATCCGGTTCTTTCCAGACTATAATTTCTAAAACATCGCTGGGACCTATTAAATATTTTTTAAAAAGGTTTATTTGTTCCTGTTTGGCCTTCTTTTTTAAGATGCTCGATTGGTTATCTTCATAAACTGGTATCTCTTCACTTTCTGGAATACTACTTTTATCGATGGTAAAGGCGAAGACAAAACTTTTGAATACAAAAAAGGCCAATAGAAGGGTTATAAATATAAAATTTTTGCTAAATATTCCCCTCATTTTCTCCCCCTAACGACTTATTTCTCAACTTGGCCAAATATTCTTCCCATTCCCAAGGCAATAGGTTTTTCTTCTTGATATTACACTCTTTACAGGCAGGGACCAAATTTTCCCGAACACTTTGTCCCCCTCTAGAAAGGGGTATTACGTGGTCCATAGTCAGCTCAGAAGGTGATACCTTTCGCCCGCAATAGTAACAACGGCCTTGGGCACATTTTCGGCGCCACCACCTGGTCCGACGCAATTTGCGGGCCTTTTCCTTTTCGGCCCTCAAAAATTCTTCTGGTAAAATTATTTCTCTAGTGGTCATAGACCCTTGCCACTTATTAAACTATCTGATACGCCTTATAGCAATGAGCGCCCCAAAGTACATAGTTGATTCTGACCTAAAAGACATCTTGGAAAAAGTAGAGGCTGGAGAACGCCTCTCCTTTGACGACGGGTACAAATTGTTCCGAAGCCACGATCTACTTAGTATAGGGTACATGGCCACCCTGGTCAGGGAACGTCTTCACGGAAAAAAGGTGTATTGGGTATTTAACCAACACCTCAATTATACTAACGTGTGTTTAAATTTGTGTAAATTTTGCGCCTTTGGAAAACCCAAAGGGCATCCTGAAGCTTACGAAATAGACATCGAAGAAGCCGTTAAAAAACTTAAATCAGGAGCCCCTGTTCGAGAGATCCACATAGTGGGAGGCCTACACCCCGACCTGCCTTATTCTTACTATCTAGAATTACTCCAAAGGATAAAAGAGGCCTTACCCGAGGTACAAATCAAGGCCTTTACTTGTGTTGAAATCGCGCACCTGGCCAAGATTGGACGTAAATCCATAAGAGAAGTCTTACAAGATCTCCAAGCCGCGGGCCTGACTTGTCTGCCTGGGGGAGGAGCAGAAATCTTTGCCGAGCGTATCAGAAAACAATTGTGTCCTAAAAAAATTAGCGGCCAAGAATGGCTAGAGATTGCCCGGACAGCACACTCCTTGGGCATCCCTACCAATGCTACCATGCTCTACGGACACATCGAGACTATAGAAGAACGTTTGGAACACCTCCTGGCCCTGCGTGAATTACAAGACGAAACTAAGGGGTTTTTGTGCTTTATACCCCTACCTTTTTTGCCTCAAAAGTCTTATCTCCGAGGAGAGGTGGCCCCCACCACGGGTTTTACCGATCTAAAAATGATAGCTATTTCTAGATTAATGCTGGATAATATCCCCCATATAAAGGCCTACTGGCTCTTTCTAGGGCTCAAACTGGCCCAAGTAGCCTTAAAATTCGGTGCCGACGATTTACACGGCACAGTCATTGAAGAAAAAATTAGTGAACTCTCTGGGGTAGACGAAAAGAAAGCCCTTTCTCGCCGAGAGCTGGAACGCCTTATCTCTGAAGCCGGCTACATACCCGTAGAAAGAGACGCCCTTTACAACCCTGTCTAATCTTTTTCAGCAAGTCTGGCCAAAGAAACTATTTTTTCTCCCGGAGATATCATAAAGAGCTTTACCCCCTGCGTTACCCGACCCTGTATAGGAATATCGCGGACACGGAGTCTTATTATCTGACCAGAAGAGGACAATAACATGACTTCGTCCTCATCGTTTACCCGCAAACACCCTACCAAATTCCCTGTCCGGCGGTTGAGTTTCATGGCCATAATACCCTTGCCACCCCGCTTTTGCTGCCGAAACTCCCCAAGTAACGTCCTTTTGCCGTAACCTAATTCGGCTACCGTTAATATAGAGCTGTCTTCTTCAGGCTCAAAAATTTCTACCCCCACCACAAAGTCGCCTTCCATTAGGTCTATTCCCTTCACACCAGCAGCCATACGGCCCATGGCCCGCACTTCTTCTTCGGCAAAACGGATACATTGCCCCTTATAAGTCACCAACAGGACGTGGCGTCTCCCGTCGGTAAGAGCTGCCCCTACTAATTGGTCACCTCCTTTCAATTGTATAGCCACAATCCCTGTAGAACGAGGATGAGAAAAGGCCGAAAGCGGAGTCTTTTTAACAAGACCTTCCCGGGTGACAAAAAATACACAGAGACGATCATCAAACTCCTTTACCGGAAGGATAGTAGCCACGGTTTCGTTGTCGGCCAGGGGGAGCAGATTTCTAAGGGCCGTGCCCCTTGCCGTCCTCCCTGCCTGAGGAATATCATACACCTTAAGCCAATACACCTTACCTAAGTTGGTAAAACATAAAAATTGTTCGTGTGTAGAGGCTACATAAAGTTGGGTAACTATGTCTTGTTCACCTGTCTCAATACCTCGTTTACCGCGACCTCCTCGGTGTTGGCTACGGTAAGTAGAGGCAGGAAGACGCTTTATATAGCCTCGTAACGTCAAAGTTACCACCATCTCCTCTTCGGCAATCAGGTCCTCTACAGTCAAGTCTTCGGTATTGGTGATAATTTCTGTCCGACGGGGATCTGCGTATAGTTCTTTAATTTTTAGCAACTCTTCCTCTATTACCTTCAGGAGGACCTTCTCATCCGAAAGGATCTTTTCGTACCAGGCTATCTGTCGTTTCAATTCTTCGTATTCCGCACGGATCTTTTCTTGCTCGAGATTGGTAAGTCTCTGTAAGCGCATATCTAAAATAGCCTGGGCTTGAATGGGCGTAAGATTAAAGCGCCCAATCAATCGTTCCTTGGCCTCGGAGGGAGTTTTAGAGGACTTAATGAGCGCGATAACTTCATCTAAATGGGCCAAAGCTATCATGAGACCCTCTAAAATATGCGCCCTTTCACGGGCCTTGCGCAGATCATATAGAGTTCTCCTGGTGACCACTGTACGTCGGTGATCTAAAAAGTGCCTCAATAACTCATAAAGATTTAGCTGTTCCGGACGGTTATTCACCAAGGCGAGCATGATAATGCCGTAGGAACTCTCCATGGGGGTATGCTTGTAAAGCTGATTAAGAATAACAGGCGCGAAATCTTGTTTTTCACGCTTTAGTTCTACCACCACCCGCAGACCTTCTCTATCGGACTCATCCCTAACTTCGGCAATACCCTCAATCTTTTTGTCCCGCGCAAGCATTGCTATTTTCTCTACCAACTTGGCCTTATTAACTTGATAGGGAAGCTCTGTGATGACTATAGACCTCTTGTTCGCCCCTTGCTTTTCAATGTGGGCCTTGGCCCTGAGCTTGATCAAGCCTTTTCCTGTGGCGTAGGCCTCCTTTATGCCCGCTGTACCACAAATAAAGGCCCCTGTAGGAAAATCCGGTCCTTTTATGTATTGTAATAATTCGTCTATGGTTATATCTGGATCCCTTATCATAGCCACTAACGCGTCGATTATTTCTCCTAAATTATGCGGAGGAATGTTAGTGGCCATCCCCACGGCTATGCCCGAAGAACCGTTTATTAAAAGATTAGGAATTTTGCTGGGCAGTACGCTGGGTTCTTGGAGGGTATTATCGTAATTAGGCACAAAATCTACGGTTTCTTTGTCAATATCAGCCATTAATTCGTGGGCAATCTTAGAAAGCCTTACCTCGGTATAGCGCATGGCCGCTGGAGCATCACCATCTATAGAACCAAAGTTACCCTGGCCGTCCACCAAGGGATAACGCATAGTAAAGTCTTGGGCCATACGTACCAACGTATCGTAAATGGCCATATCCCCGTGAGGGTGATACTTACCCATTACATCACCGACAATACGAGCACTCTTTTTATAGGGCTTATTCCAGTCGTTTTTGAGTTCGTACATGGTATAGAGGATACGCCTTTGTACAGGTTTCAAACCATCTCGCACATCGGGGAGCGCCCGGCCAACAATTACACTCATGGCGTAGTCTAGATAAGCTCGCTTTAATTCTTCCTCTATAGGAACCGTTACCACTTCGCCCATGAAACCCTCCTGTTCTAAGCTTCGCCCTGTTTATACCACGAATCTGGACATTTTGTCCGGAGTAACAAAATTAAATAAAGGCGAAAATGCGCCTCATAATAAAAACACCTTTCACTCTACAATTAGGTTAAAAATCAGTATACAATTGAATTTATGGTTTTAGGATATAACCTATCTGAAAGGTACCAAAAGGTATTGGCCCTTACTGTAGAACGATATATTCGCTGTGCTGAACCGGTGGGTTCACGCGTAATATCCAAGTGCATTAAACCCCCCCTTTCTCCGGCAACAGTACGAAATATAATGGCTGACTTAGAAGAGTTAGGGCTTTTGATTCAACCTCACGTCTCCGCAGGTCGTATACCGACCGAAGACGGTTTTCGCTATTACATCGAAAATATTTTAGACAAAACGGACCTTCCTGAACAAACTAAAGAAAAAATCCAAAACTCTTTAGAAAGAGAAGAAATAGACGATTTTTCTGATTTATTAAAGATAGCTTCACGTATTTTATCTCAAGTTACGGGTTTTCCGGCTGTAGTAACGACGCCCAAATTGGCCAACGAACCCCTGTGGCGGATGGATTTCCTCCCTTTGAGCGAAGGTCTAGTCCTAATTGTTGCCGTCACCAGGGCAGGCACCGTGGTAAACCGCCTCTTGAGGCTCTCTCACCACATATCTATGGAGGCCTTAACCCGCCTTTCAGAATATCTAAACAGCAAACTCCCTACCATGAGTCTGGAAGAGGCACGAGATGAACTCCTGAAAGAAATAGAAGCCGATAAACGCTTTTTAGAACAAATATTTATAGAATTAGAGGAAAACAAAGATAAAGCTGAACCCATTGTGGAGGGAGTGACCAAACTGTTGGATCTTCCTGAATTTAGAGATACTAAACGACTAAAGGAGATCCTTGAGGCCTTTGAGGAAAAAAACATCCTCTTAAAGATCATTGATCGATGTCTTAATTGTACAGGAGTCCAAATCCTCATTGGTGAGGAGACAGGTCTGTGTAATTTCCGAAATTGTAGTGCTGTAGCCAGCTCTTATAAACACAAAAAGACCCCCTTGGGAGGGTTAGCGGTAATTGGTCCCATCCGCATGGACTATTCCAAAGTAGTTCCCGCGGTTGATTATACCGCTAAAATTTTATCTCATCTTCTGGACAAACTAGGTCCGCGCACTTAACTTTTCTCTCGCCAAGAAAATAACGAAAATAACCGATAGGGGTGGTGAATATGGGCGAGGTTTATCACCTCTATCGTGGTGGTTTTCCTCAAGAAATAAAAAAGGAGGGCGAAAACGTGATGGAAGTCAAAGAGTCTGCTGAAAAAGCACAGCAGACCCAAGAGCAAAGGGCCTCTGAGGACGGTTACCCAGAATCTAGAGAAGAGCTCATCGAGCTCTTAAAGCAGAAAGAGGCCGAGGCAAAACAAAACAAAGACCTTATGCTGCGCTACGCAGCAGAGGTGGAAAATCTCAAAAAAAGCTTTAAACGAGAAAAAGAAGAATATTTTAAATACGCACTGGAAACTTTCATGAAAGAGCTCTTACCCTTTATAGACAATCTAGAACGGGCCCTAGAGGCCACTAAAAGTACTCAAGATGTCAAGGCCTTGGTAGAGGGTATTGAATTAACCCTCAAGGGTCTTATCCAGACACTGGAAAAGTTCGGTTTAAAACAATTTGAAGTGGCCATAGGAGAATCTTTCCGCCCGGATTTACATGAGGCTTTAGCCGTTGAAGAGACCCACGAGCATCCTGAGGGCACGGTAGTAAGGACCTTTCAAAAGGGTTATACCTTACACAACCGTGTGATACGACCTGCTTTGGTCTCGGTAGCCAAAAAACCAAGTGAAAACAATACATCGGAGGCCTCAAACTCCGATGTAAAACAAAATTAATATAAAGGAGGGATGAAAAATGAGTGAAAAAAATATTAGTAAGCCCTTAGGCATAGACCTTGGTACTACCAATTCTTGTATGTCTATATTTGAAGGCGGTGAACCCAAGGTCATTACCAATCAAGAGGGTTCTCGTACTACGCCTTCAGTAGTGGCTTTTCAAGAAAATGGGGAAATTCTAGTAGGTCAATTAGCCAAAAGGCAGGCCATTACCAACGCCGAAAACACAATTTTTGGTATAAAGCGCCTAATGGGAAGAAAATTTAAGGACCCTGTGGTCCAGGAATGGGCCAAACGTGTACCATATAAGATAGTAGAAGCCCCAAACGGCGATGCCCACGTAGAGGTAAGGGGCAAGCGGTACAGTCCTCCAGAAATTTCGGCCATGATCCTGCGTAAAATTAAAAAGGATGCCGAAGAATATCTTGGTCATGAGGTTAAAGAAGCGGTAATTACCGTTCCGGCCTATTTCGATGATACTCAGCGCCAGGCCACCAAAGATGCCGGGCGTATTGCAGGACTAAACGTATTGCGTATCATCAATGAACCCACAGCAGCCTGTTTGGCCTATGGTTTAGACAAAAAGAAAGAAGGTACGGTGGCTGTATTTGACCTAGGAGGCGGTACGTTTGATATTTCTATCCTGGAAATTGGCGAAGGGGTCTTTGAGGTAAAGTCTACTTCGGGAGACACCTTCTTGGGGGGCGAAGATTTCGACATGCGCATTGTTGATTACGTGGCCGAAGAGTTCAAAAAAGAACACGGCATAGATCTTCGCCAGGATCGTATGGCCCTTCAGCGTCTAAAAGAAGCTGCGGAAAAGGCCAAAATAGAGCTATCCACGGTGCAGGAAACCGAAATAAACTTGCCTTTTATCACTGCCGATGCCAGTGGTCCCAAACACCTGGTGATGAAACTAACACGTGCCAAACTTGAGAGCCTGGTGGCCGACTTGATCGATCGCTTAGAAGAACCCTGTAGGATAGCCATGAAAGACGCGGGAGTAACTCCTCAAGATATCAATGAAGTACTCCTGGTGGGTGGTATGACCCGTATGCCCGCGGTGCAGCATAAAGTGAAGGAAATTTTCGGTAAGGAACCTGTAAAGGGCGTAAACCCAGACGAAGTGGTAGCCATGGGTGCATCTATTCAGGCCGGTGTCTTAAAAGGAGAAGTAAAAGACGTCTTATTGCTAGATGTCACTCCTCTATCTTTGGGTATCGAGACCTTGGGTGGGGTATTTACCGTTATCATCCCGCGAGGGACTACGATACCGACTAAAAAGAGTCAGATTTTTACTACCGCTGCGGATAACCAGACGTCGGTAACTATTCACGTCTTGCAGGGCGAACGTCCCATGGCCAAAGATAATAAGAGTATTGCTCGGTTTGAATTGGTAGGTATACCTCCTGCACCTCGTGGAGTACCTCAAATAGAGGTAACCTTTGATATAGATGCCGATGGAATTCTCCATGTAACCGCCAAAGATTTGGCCACCGGTAAAGAACAATCCATTGTGGTACAACCATCTTCTGGCCTTTCTGAAGAAGAAATTCAGCGCATGATCAAAGAGGCCGAGATGCACGCGGAAGAAGATCGTAAACGCAAAGAGCTCATAGAAGTGCGCAATCAGGCAGACAGCTTGATCTATTCTGTAGAAAAATCTCTGGCTGACTTAGGAGATAAAGTACCAGAGGATCTCAAGAATGAGCTCCAAGAAAAGATTCAGGCCTTAAAAAAGGCCATGGAGGGAGAAGACATAGGAGCTATAAAGAAAGCTTCCGAAGAGCTTACACAAGCTTCTTATCGTTTAGCAGAAATGGCTTATAAACAAGCTGGAGCGCAAGCAGGAGGATCTAGTTCTGCCGCAGGCGGGACTGGTTCCTCCACCGAAAGTAGCGATAAGAAAAACAACGATGATGTAATAGATGCAGACTTTGAAGAAATGAAATAGATACAAAATTTTTGGAAATAAAAAAGGGCGGTCTAGACCGCCCTTTTTTATTTTTATACCCTGGAAAGGCCCAAAATTTGGGTTATAGTCACGGTCAAATTGAAGAAGGGGTAGAAAATGCTTAAACCAGACTTCGAAAAGATGGGCGGTCTAGTGCCAGTAATAGCCCAAGATTGGAAAACCGGTGAGGTGCTGATGTTGGCCTTTATGAATGACGAAGCCTGGGAAAAAACTATTAAGACGGGTAAAGTGCATTATTATAGCCGAAGCCGCCAAAAAATTTGGTTAAAAGGTGAATCTTCTGGTCACATACAAATAGTTAAAGAAATATATCTAGATTGTGATAAAGATACAATTCTTATAAAGATAGAACAAATTGGAGGAGCTGCTTGCCATAAAGGCTATAAGAGCTGTTTTTATAGAAAACTAGAAAACAATGAATTAAAAATTGTAGGAGAAAAAATTTTTGATCCAGAGGTGGTTTATGGCAAAAAATAAATTAAAGTTAGGCATCCCTAAAGGTAGTTTAGAGAAAGCAACTATTGAATTATTTGAGAAGTCTGGTTGGCATATAAATGTCCATCACCGGAGCTACTTTCCTGATATCGATGACGAAGAAATTGAATGTGCCATATGTCGAGCACAGGAAATGAGTCGTTATGTAGAACAAGGAATTCTAGATTGTGGTATAACTGGTAAAGACTGGATTTTAGAAAACAATTCTAAAGTAGTGACTATAACTGATCTTGTATACTCAAAAGTAAGCAAGAGACCAGCAAGATGGGTTTTAGCTGTACCAGCAAACTCACCTATTAAAAAAATAGAAGATCTAGAAGGGAAAAAAATAGCTACGGAATTGGTAAATTTTACAAAAAGATATTTCAGTGAAAGAGGAATAAATGTCGAAGTAGAATTTTCTTGGGGAGCAACAGAAGCTAAAGTCGTACAAGGTCTGGCTGACGCAATAGTTGAAGTTACAGAAACAGGTAGCACTATACGTGCTCATGGATTAGTAATAATAAAAGAACTAATGGAAACATGTCCAAGATTAATAGCAAATGAAGAAGCATGGAAAAATGAATGGAAAAGGAATAAAATAGAACAATTATCTATAATGTTGAAAGGTGCATTAAGAGCACATCATTTAGTTGGCTTAAAAATGAATGTAGCTAAAGAAAATCTAGATAAAGTAGTAAAAATATTGCCAAGTCTAAATGCACCGACTATTTCTCCTTTATACCAAACAGACTGGTTTGCAATAGAAACAGTAGTATCCGAAGATAAAGTTAGAGAATTAATTCCGAAATTATTAACGGCAGGCGCTCAAGGAATTATTGAATATGCATTAAATAAAGTCATATAATGAAAAAGGTATTTTTATTAGTTTTAATAAGTTTAACTATAATTTCTTGCAATTCCACTAAAGATAAATTTTCTATCAATAATAAAGAGCAAGCCAGATTATTAAAAGAGAGAGCTTTAATTCTTTACAAAGCGGGAGAACTACCTGGTGCTTATAAAGAAGCATTAATTGCTAATAAAATTGACCCTAAAGATCCAGAAATATACAATTTATTAGGTCTTATAGAGCTTAAACAAAAACATTACAAAGAGGCCTTAATTTATTTTAAAAATGCTATAAAAATAGATAAAAATTATTCAGAATCTTTAAATAATATAGGTTCTATTTATTTAATAGAAGGTAAAATAGATAAAGCTATACAATATTTTAAAAAAGCTCTTAATAACCCATTATATCAAAATAATTATATAGCTTTTACTAATTTAGCCTATGCCTTCTATTTAAGAGGAGATTACAATAAAGCTTTAGATTATTTAGATAAAGCTTTACATTATAATCCACGTTATTATCTAGCTTACTTTTATAGAGGACTTATGCTTTTTAACCAAGGAAAATGGAAGGAAGCTTTGTTATATTTTAAAAGAGCTGTACGTTTTAACAGAAAAGATATGCAATCCAGATATTATTTAGCAATAACATATTTCCGTTTAGGAAACGAAAATATTGCTATTAAAATATTACATTCAATTACCGAACTAGATCCAGATAGTATATGGGCATTAAAAGCAGAGCAAATGTTAATCTTTTTAGAAAATGATTCATCTCCTAAAGAACAAAGAAAATATTAGAGTAAATAATAAACTTAAAATAATACAAGTAACAACAGGAAAATAAAAAGTAAAATTACCTTTTTTAATTATAATATCTCCTGGAAGACGTCCTAGAAAGGGTATTTTACCACCTATTATCATCAATAAACCTATAAAGGCAAGAAGCAGACCCATTAATATAAGCAATTTACCTAAATAATCAAAAGGGTTCATTACTACTTGCCTCCTTCTTTAATAGTTTACGAAATTTTTTATCGTAGCGCTCTTGTTCACTATATATACAACCACAATAGGGCTGCCTGTATATACCCAAAGAAATAGCTTCCTTTTGGCCCTCTTCCCATCCATTACGAAAATCTCTATATAAAAAAGGAATTTTGAAACGGTAAGAAAGGTCTTCGGCTATTTCTCTTATAAGATTATGCTTTTGATAGCGGCTGTAAAGAAGGGTAGAGGTAAAGGCTTCGGCCCGCATTTCCAAGGCCTTTTTAACCGTCTCCGACAAACGCCAGTAATAACATTCTTCACACCGAACATTTTCCTTGAAAACAGTGCGACGAAGAAAGGGACGTAACCCATAGGTTTTATCCCAGAATATTTCAATCCCTTTTATTTGGCTTACCTCCTCCAGGGCCCGAATACGTTTACGGAATTCCCGAAAAGGGTGTATATTAGGATTGAAAAAAAAGCCCGTAACCTCAATACCCTCTTCCTTTAACACCCTTATAGGATAGAGAGCACAGGGACCACAACAGATATGTAATAAAACACGTCCCTTTCGCATCGTAGACAACTTCGGCTTGTAAAAAAGGACCTTTTTGCTATATTAGGCCTTAATAACTTTATTTTGAGTTTTTCAACCGTTTTATGTTTTAATTTTTGTTGAAAATTAGGGTATTTTTTTATTATAAAGTTTTTAACAAAAAATTCAACAACCAAAAGCTTTGGTTTTTAAAGAAGTGTATGAAGATCCTAACAATTTTAAAAGCTATACAAAAATAAGACTTTTAAATAATTAAAAGATATAGGAGTGATATATGAGACTGAGTGTTGAAAAAGAAAAGTTGCTAAAGATGTTAGCGCGTGTACAGGGTATAGCAGATAAAAAATCAAGTATGGCTATACTTTCAACGGTATTAATAGAAACTACAGAAAACGGAATAGAGTTATCAGCTACTGATTTAGAAATAGGATTTAAAGGATATATTGAGGCAGAAATAAAAGAGCAAGGATCTTTAGCAATACCTGCTAGAAAATTCTATGAAATAGTAAAAGAATTTCCATTAGAAACAATTTATCTAGAAGAAAAAGAGGCACAATGGTTAACAATTTATGGAGATAATGAAGAATTAGTTTTTAGGTTAGCTGCCTTACCAGCAGAAGATTTTCCAGCCCTTCCGGATATAGAAGGTATTAAATTAGTTGATGTTCCTGGAGGAGTATTGGCTGAAATGATATCAAAAACTATCTTTTGTGTGGCCACAGAGGAAAATAGGTTCCTCTTATCAGGTATATTTATAGAAAAAATTCCAGAAGAAGAAAATATACTACGTTTTGTAGCTACAGATGGTCATCGTTTAGCATTAATAGACAGAAATATTGATAATATTAAGGAAATAGAATTATCTCCAGGTGTTATCGTACCTAAAAAAGCAGCCCAAGAAATAAAAAAGATGGCTCAAGATCATGTCTTAATTAAATTTGGTCTTAAAGAAAATCATATTATAGTGGCAACTACTACAGAAGTTATTACAGCTAGACTTATCGACGGACAGTATCCTGATTATAGAGCTGTTATTCCTGAAAATAAAGAAAAGATCGTTATAGTCCCACGTAAAAATTTCATAGAGGCACTTAAGAGGGTATCTATTATATCATCTGAACGTTATAGACCTGTTAAATTGGAATTCGGAGAAAACTATATTAGTATAGTATCATCTCATCCAGATTTAGGTGAAGGTAGAGAAAAAATTAAATGTAGTTATAGTGGAGATCCTTTCTCTCTAAACTTTAACGCTAAATATTTAATTGATATTTTAGATGTTATGGAATCAGAGGATGTTGAATTATGCTTAAATAATGAAAATACTCCTTGTGTTATATCTGGAATTAATGATCTAGGATTCTTGGGATTAGTAATGCCCATGACTACTGTCTAATAAGAGGTTAAAAATGTCTGAGCAATATAAGGCTTCAAATATCAAGGTTCTGGATGGTCTTGAAGGCGTCCGTGTCCGGCCGGCTATGTATATCGGTTCTACTGGTCCTGATGGTTTGCATCATTTATTATGGGAAGTAGTTGATAATGCCGTTGATGAAGCTCTAGCCGGACATTGTACTCTTATTCAGATTATATTACATCCAGATGGATCTGTTACTGTAGAAGATAATGGTAGGGGTATTCCTGTAGATATACATCCTACTGAGGGAATTTCTGCTTTGGAAGTGGTTATGACTAAATTACATGCTGGCGGTAAATTTGATCATAATGTATATAAAGTTTCTGGTGGTCTTCATGGTGTTGGAGTATCAGTAGTTAACGCTCTTTCTGAGTGGCTTGTGGCAGAAGTTTTTAGAGAGGGAAAAATTTATCGTCAGGAATATAAGCGTGGACAGGCTGTTAAACCTTTAGAAATTATAGGTGACACAAATAAACATGGTACTAGAATTACTTTTAAACCAGATCCTAAGATTTTTAAGGAAAGCATTGAATTTCAATACGAAATTATTCAGAATAGATTGAGAGAATTAGCTTTTTTAAATCCAAAAGTAAAGTTCATATTAATAGATGAACGCAGTGGGGCAAAAGAAACTTTTCATTTTAAAGGTGGTTTAAAGGAATTTGTTAAATATTTAAATCGTAAAAAGCAGGTTATTAACGAAGAGCCTATCTATATATTTGGAGAGAAAGATTTAATTCAAGTAGAAATTGCTATGCAATATCATAATGGGTTTAATGAAATATGTTATGCATTTGTGAATAATATACACACTAAAGAGGGTGGTACTCATATTGCAGGTTTTAGAACAGCATTAACTAAAGCTATTAATCGTTATATTGCTACGCATAATAATTTACCTAAAGCACTAAAAATAAAAGTAGAAGGGGAGGATGTTCGGGAAGGTCTTACTTCGGTCATTTCTGTGCGTATTCCTAATCCTCAATTCGAAGGGCAAACAAAGACTAAATTAGGAAATAGTGAAGTGAAACCGGTTGTAGAGTCAATAGTCTTTGAAGAACTAAGTACCTGGTTAGAAGAACATCCACGTGAGGTAAAAAATATTTTGTCTAAGATTGTAGAAGCAGCACGGGCACGGGAGGCTGCTCGGCGTGCTAGAGATCTGGTTCGCAAAAAGGGTCAGACCTTAGATGTTATGATGGCTGGTAAATTGGCTGAGTGTCAATCTAAAGATCCAAGAGAGAGAGAGCTTTTTATTGTAGAGGGTGATTCTGCTGGAGGTAGTGCCAAGCAGGGTAGAGATCGTCGCTTCCAAGCCATTCTCCCCTTAAGGGGTAAAATCTTAAACGTGGAAAAGGCCCGTTTTGATAAAATGTTATCCTCAGAAGAAATTAGACAGTTAGTGGCCTCTTTGGGGACAGGTATTGGCCCCAAAGACTTCGATCCAGACAAATGTCGCTTTTCCAAAATTATCATCATGACCGATGCCGATGTGGACGGCGCTCATATTCGTACCTTGTTGTTGACCTTCTTTTATCGTCAAATGACACCTCTTATTGAAAGAGGTGTTATTTATATAGCCCAACCTCCACTATATAGGGTGGTAGAAGGCAAAAAAGAAACTTATCTAAAAGACGATAGGGCCCTTGATAGTTATTTATTCAAACGGGCTGTCAAAAATTTGATGCTTGAAGTTGAAGGTGAGTTTATACCCAGAGAAAAGGCTACACCCTTACTTAGGCGTATTTCAGACTTCGAGAAGGCCCTAGAGGCCCTAGCCAGAAAAGGAGTCTGGCCTGAGGTAGCCCAAATCCTCCTTCTGAGTGATCTTAAACGGGCCGATCAGTTTGCTGATCTTAACTTCGTGGAAAATTTGGCAGCTCTTTTTAAAGATAAAGGGTTTAAAGTGAGTCGTATAAGAACAAGTCATTTAAGAGAAGATGCTTATGAATTTGATATAAATTCGAAAGAATATAGCTTTCTGTTTTGTACTATTGGTCCAGAAATTCCTATCTTTAGGGAATATAGAGATGCTTTATTGAGCTATAATGATATCAAAAATTATATAGGAAAAAGATTTAAAGTAGTTGTACGTGGCGAAGAAAAGTTTTTTACTTCTTTAAACGATTTATTGAACTTTTTTAGAGAAGAGGGTCGAAAAGGTCTTCATATACAACGTTATAAAGGTTTAGGTGAAATGAATCCAGATCAACTGTGGGATACTACTATGAATCCAGAAACTAGAAGATTGTTGCGTGTTGATATAAAAGATGCGGCAACAGCGGATGAATTATTTACCACATTAATGGGTGAAAAAGTTGAGCCTAGAAGAGAATTTATTCAGATTCATGCCCTAGAATATAGAGAGTTGGATATCTAACTTTAGGAGGTTGTTATGGAGTGCCAAAAAGAAAAAAATCTTTTACGTTGTAACTGCACTTATGAACCTTGTCCTAAAAAAGGTATCTGTTGTGAGTGTATTAAATATCATCTTTCTATGCGTCAATTACCAGCTTGTTGTTTTCCAGCATCAGCAGAAAAAACTTATGATCGTAGTTTTGAACACTTTGCCAAGTTAGTTAATGAAGGAAAAATTTGATCTTTTTAACCGTAAATTTTATGTCTATCTCTTTCTTGAGCTGGTTTACTGATCCTTCAAATTTAGTCACTCTAGTTGAAAATTATAAACACTTAGCGCCTCTTGTTTTTATAGCTATCCAGGCCTTACAAGTTGTAATTGCTCCTATACCAGGGGAGGTCACTGGTTTTGCCGCCGGTTTTTTATTTGGCCCGTGGTGGGGGCTTTTATACGCTATGATTGGTTTGGTTTTGGGGTCTTCGATAGCCTTTGCTTTAGCACGTTTCTTTAGACGATACTTTGCCCAACGTTTTTACAAATCACCCTATTTTCAGAGGCTTTCTCGGTTTATGATACGTAGAGGTGTTATAGCAGCCTTTTTTTGTTTTCTGATTCCTGGTTTTCCCAAGGATTATCTGTCTTATTTTTTAGGTCTTTTCCCCATATCTTGGCCTACTTTTATTATCATAATGATATTAGGTCGTTTACCGTCTACGGCCGCCCTTACCTTAGAAGGGGCGGCCCTTTACGAGAAAAATTGGCCTCTTCTCCTCGCTATTTTGGGTTTGAGCGTCGTTGCGGCGGCCATTTTTTACCTCTTACGGGAGAGGTTTTTGGTTTATATGGGGGGTAATGATGCCCGTGGCTTATCTTGATCTGGTAGGTGGTCTTTCAGGCGACATGTTTCTTGCCGCATTGCTAGACATTGGTCTGTCTAAGGAAGATTTATACGGTTTTTGGCGACAACTGCCCTTTGCAATAGATTTACACCTTGAAAGGGTCCAAAGAGGTGGTTTTTCAGGATGCCAGTTAGTTATTAGGGCCCTTAATAAGGGACCTTTTCCTCGTACATATTCCGATATTTGTGCTCTTCTACAAAAGATAGACTTGGATCCTCTATTATTTAAAAAGGCTCAAAGTGCCTTTCGTTTACTCTTTGAAGCCGAGGCCTGGGTACACGGTAAGTCCCTAGAAAACGTTCACCTTCACGAACTGGCCTCTTATGATACTTTAGCTGATATCTTAGGGGTTCTCTACGGGATAACAAAGCTTTCTATAGAGGAATTTTGGATGGGTCCAATACCTTTGGGGCGTGGTTTGGGCATGAGCGATCACGGAGCCCTACCTTTACCTGCCCCTGCTGTGCTAGAGCTCCTTAAGGGGTTTGTGGTTTATGGTATAGAGGACGAGGTAGAAACCATTACCCCTACGGGAGCAGTCCTTTTGCGGATATTAAACGTTAAACAAGGCCCTATACCGCGGATGTGTCTGAAAAACATAGGGGTGGGAGTTGGTCAGCAGGTGATAGAGTCTAGACCAAATATTTTGCGAATTTTTTATGGAGAAAAAGAGTTTACTATTAAAGACCTTTTTCTGGAATATGTTTGCGAATTAGAGGCAGACATCGATGATCAGAGTCCGGAGTTGCTGGCCGAAGCAGCTGTCCGTTTACGGGAAAAGGGGGCTATAGATGTGGTGGTTATGCCCTTGCTTATGAAAAAGGGGCGACTTGGTTCAAAGATTAAGGTCCTTGTAACGCCTGATCAAACTCTATCTTTGTCCCAAGAATTATTAAGAGAAACGGGCTCTTTAGGTGTGCGTCTAAAGGAAGTAAAGCGATTTACGCTGCCGAGAAAGATAAAGAAGGTAAAGACCCCCTGGGGTAATTTAAGGGTAAAATTTGTTCAGAGTAAAGATTTTTTATATTTTAAGCCCGAGTTTGAAGACGTAAAGGCCTTGGCTCAAAAGAGGGGTCTTTCTTTACCTTCTTTTTATCGAGAAATAATAGGCTTTCTTGAGCATAATAAAAAGACTATTTTTTCTGACATTGACGACAAACACCCCGAAATTCCAAATAAAGTTGATTAATCTTTCCCCATTTTTTGACTTGATCAGGTATTTTTATATTTTTAATTTCAGGCCAATAGAAGTCTAATATTTTTTGGCATTTAGTACATATTAAGTGAAAATGTGGTTTGGTATTAGGATCAAACCGGGCCTTATCGTCAAATAGATAGAATCTCTTTACCAGTCCTAATTCTTCAAAGGTGGTTAAAGTGCGGTATATAGTATCTAAAGATATAGTGGGTACTTTTTCTTTTACACGGGCATATATTTCTTCGGCTGTGGGATGGTCAGTAGAAGAAAGCAAGACGCGGAAGATCTCTAGTCTTTGATAAGTGAGTTTTATACCATGCTTTTGACATAATAGACGAAATTGTTCCAGAGTATTTTCTTCAGGAGAATTAGTATTGGTAGGAGACGCAAGTATCATAAGCACCCCTTTATCTATAATTATGATGCTGTGTAACTTTATTTCGGAAGATGGAGGGGAAAAGATAAATGGGAAGGAGGGGGGACTGTCCCCCCTCCTTAGGTCTTATTTGATTTCTATGGCTACGTAATGGCGGAAGCCGTTGGGATCACGGACTAAAAAGAGTACGGAACCGGTTTTTCTACTTTCCATAAGGGCCACCATGAATTCACGCATGTTATGTACGCGGTGGCGGTTGACTTCTTCAATGAGCATTCCGGGACGCAAACCAACCATAGCGGCTGGGCTATTGGGGGCTACACCGGTAATTACTACACCATCATTTAGGCCGTAACCCAATTTATCGGCCAACTGAGGGGTAAGCGGTTCTACGGTCAGACCCAGTCGATGCAAAATTTCATTTTGCGAGCTCAAAGCCAGAAGGTTTTGGGGCTGGGTCCCAATTTCTACCTCTATTTGTTTACGGTGGCCGTTTCTCCATATGGTCATGGTAACCTTAGTACCTGGCTGTGTCATAGCCACTAAAGTACGTAGTTCGGACACATTCTTTATGGGCTTACCGTTGTAAGTCAAAATAATATCTCCCCTCTTTAAGCCTGCCTTTGCCGCAGGAGAATGTTCGGCTACCTCAGTGACTAGGGCACCTTCGGCTCGGGTGAGGCCAAAAGATTTGGCCAGGTCCTCGTTTAGGTCCTGAACAACAACGCCTAACCACCCTCTTATGACCTTTCCTTTGGTGATGAGCTGTTTCATTATCACCTTGATCATGTTTATGGGTATGGCAAAACCGATACCCATATAACCACCAGAGCGCGTAAATATGGCGGTATTCATACCAATGGCTTCCCCACGCATGTTTACTAAAGGACCACCAGAATTGCCTGGGTTGATAGCGGCATCGGTCTGAATAAAGTCTTCGTAATCGGTAATTCCTACCCCTGAACGACCTTTGGCACTTATCACACCTACAGTAACCGTTTGCGTAAGGCCAAAGGGGTTCCCAATAGCCATGACGAATTCGCCTACCTTGATCTTGTCTGAGTCTCCCAAGGGAAGAACGGGGAGATTACGGGCGTTTATTTTGATTACTGCTACGTCTGAAGCCGGATCAGTGCCGATTATTTTGGCTTTAAATTCGCGTCCATCGGCGAGTTTGACGATGATTTTGTCTGCGTGGGCGACCACGTGGTTGTTTGTCAAAATATAACCGTTTGGGGATACAATAAAACCAGAACCTGCGGCCATTTGTTTAAACTTATGAGGAAACTGGTTCTGGAAAAAACGTTGAAAGAATTCCGGACCAAAGAAATCAAAAGGGCTGGCAAAGGGAAAGGGAAATTCAGAGGGTCCTTTCCGGATTACGGTCTTTTCCACTTTTACAAATACAACGGCTGGTTCAGCCTTTTTAGCTACCAAGGCAAAGGCTTGAGATAGTTTAAGGGCTTCTTGAATAGCCTTATTCTCGTCGCTGGTTAAGGAATTATGCGGATGTCCCTGAGAAGAAGGTTCCTCGATCTTTTTGACCTTAAATAACTCCTGTAAAAAAGATTCCTTACCGTAAGAGCTGGAAACAGAAGTGCCGAAAACCCAAACAAATAGCACTAAAATACTTACAAACCTTTTCATGAGAGCCTCCTTACGCTTAATCAAGTTTTTTTTCGGTTTCTTCTTCTATGTCTTTGGGCTTGGGGCCCAACAATTTCCACTTTTCGGTGATGTATCGTCGTACTTCTTGAATATCTTTTTCAACCTCTTCTTCTGTACGCCCTTGGAGCTTGGCAATTTCTATAGGGGAATAGCCATCCAACACGTGCCAGACAAAGGCCTGGCGCTTTTCTTCTGGTAGGCGAGACATTTCCCGCATGATCAAGTTGCTTAGTTCCTCTGCGGAAAGGAATTCTTCGGGTTCCACAACTTCTTCGGCGGGTAATACATCTTCCCAGGAGAGGATTTCTGTTTCAAAGAAGGGGTTTTCTATATCTTCCTTGAGTTTGTAGCGTATGTCGTCAAGGGGCAGGGTATCTTCTACCGGTATGGCTTTGTGACCCTGTTCCCGTACTTTTTTGATTTCTCTGTGGATTATATCCATAATTTTATGGTGTAAAGCAAAGGAAAGATCTCCTGTCCCAACGATTTCATCATAATGGTCGTAAGCCCAAAGTACTGCTTCATCCACCACATCACCAGGGTCTAAATATCCAGGTGGTAGATCTCCGGTGAGTTGGAAAAATAGTATTTCGCGGCGGGCAAGACGATAAAGGTGTCGTAAGAGGGGCCGCAGCCGGTCCATAAAACGTTCTTTGAGATTGGCTGATTTATCCACCGCTAGATCAGGTAGAGCACGGGTAATTTCTTTGACATAGCGCTGCTTACGCTTGTATACATGTTCGCCTCTTAGTTCAGAAAGGTGTTTTCGCAGTTCCTTCTCCAGTCTTTCGCGGGCTATTTTAAAGGCCGCTTTCATTTGTTTATGTTCACCTCGGGCAGCTAGGGTGACTCCAGGTAAGGACAAATTTAGTTGGACATAAAAGGACTTTTTTTTCTCAAAACCCTCTACCACTACGCGCAAAATTTTGGCGTCTTCGTCAAAGTTTTTGGTCAGCCGATCGAAGCGTTCTACCAAACGTTGGATATAGGCCTCGGCTATTTTACGATCAGCCGGACTAATATCACGAAATATTACTTGGTGTCGTAACATGGTTTCACCTCCTAATTTTTTTACTTTCCGCAGGAGACCGTAAGAGCAGCAACTTTGCCTGTCAAGGTAAATTGCATTAACCCCTGATAGGCAATATCAGCCAAATACATGAGGTTTAGGACGTCTTCCCGGTTATATTTAAGGAGTTTTTCAAGCGCCTTTGTCTTACCTTTACGCCATTTTTTCCACAATAAAACAGCTTGATAACCATCCATTTGGGCTACCTCTTCGGGACGAGCCAGTCCTAAGGCCTTTTCTATGCGTTTTAGGCCGCCTTTTAGGCCCAGTCGTCTCAAGAGCGGGCACAGATCCAGATGAATCGGTGGAGGAGAAAGCCACGGATATTTGGCCTGTAAAAAGGGTAGATCAAACTGTGCCCCTCCGAAAGTTATTATCATGGAGGATGAATTTATAATGGGTAGGGCTTCTTCTAGGTTTTCATGGGCTACAAAGGCCCGGTAAATTCCTTTTTTGGCCAGACCAATCACGGTTATTGCACTCTGTTGTCGAGAAAGACCGTTGGTTTCTATATCGAGAAAGAGGGCGCGTTCTTTAAAACGTTTATATAGGCGCCAATGATGTCTCTTAGGGATCAGGTTTCCCATGGCAACGAGGTCTTCTTTTAAGGCAATAGATTGTTGAAGGACGGTCTTGGCCTGTTTGAGCCTCCACGGACTAAATCCGTGGAGGCTCCTAGCCGCTAATAGGTCCCACCAATCTTCTATTCCTTGTTGCCAGAGATATCTTTCTCCTTGTTCTCCACAGCCTGGGAGATGCAAGAAAGTCCGGTAAAGCATCTAATTTAAGCGGTCGGGATAAATTTTAATGGGATGTTTCACTTCCAGCTGTTTTATGACCATCCGTAAGGCCATCTCTTGGTGTTGTTGTAAGAGGTTCTGTTTAATCTGTTCTTTGACCTCTGAAAAGCTTTTCTGTTTAGCAGGCCTTATCTCTTCTACTTTTATGATATGGTAACCAAAGGCGGTGCGTACGGGTTTGCTTATCTCTCCGGGCTTTAAAGAAAAGGCCGCTTTTTCGAAAGATTCAATCATTTGTCCTTTGGTAAAAAAGCCCAGATCTCCACCCTTGTCCTTTGTCCCTGGATCGGCCGAATATTCCCTGGCCAATTTAGCGAAATCTTCACCTTTTAGAAGTCTCTGCCGGATCATTTCGGCCTTTTTTAGGGCCTCGTTTTCCTGTTTTTTGGTGGCCTTTTCCGGTAGGGGGATGAGAATATGACGGGCGTGAATGGACTCAGGGGTCATAAATTCAAGTTTGTGTTGTTCATAGTAGGCTTTTACCTCTTTTTCCGTAACGGGCTTTACTTTGGGAAGTACTTTTTGAGATAGAAATTGTTGCGCGAGAAGGCGATCAACTACATCTTGAATTTGGGCTTTGACGGCTGGGTCTTTATCTATGCCCTCCTCCCTAGCGGCTAAGGCCAAGAGGGTTACCTCCGCCCATCGACGTAATAGTCCTTTTTTGAGGGCTGGTTGTTGGGCCAGAATCATTTGGATCTGCGGGGGGGCATTTTTTACCATTTCCTCAAATTCGGCCTTGGTCAGTTTATAAGGTCCTACTTGGGCCAAGATGACGTTGGCCTCGTTGGCTTTTGTCCCTTTTTGGGTGGCCATAGCCGGGTTACAAAATAAAAGGATACTCAAGAAGGACACCACTAACAGTTTGTACATAAAAAAACCTCCTAAGTTTTATTTGAAAAAGTCTAGTTTATCCCTAACGTAGGAAGCTACGAGGCGGAAAGACTCCTGGGCCTACGGTGGTATTGGGGAGGATCAAGGACTCTGGTCCTACTATTGTGCCTGGGTTGGTTACGGAATTGCACCCTGTCTGTACTTTGTCGCCGAGGATAGCTCCTAGTTTTCTTAAGCCGGTATCTATTAGTTGGTTGTCTAAACGGATTTTTATATTGGTTCCGCGCAATTTGAGGTTGGCCAGTTTGGTACCTGCGCCTAGATTTACTTCGAGCCCCAGAATACTGTCTCCGATGTAGGCAAAGTGCCCTGCTTTTGATCCGTCCAGCATGACCGTACTCTTTAATTCAGTGGTATGACCCACTACACATTTCTCACCGACGAAACAGTTACCCCTTATATAAGCCCCTTGACGTACTTCGGTGTAGTTACCTATCACCGTAGGACCTTTTATCAGTGCGCCGGGTTCTATCAAAACCCCTTTGCCTATTTCTATATCCTGGTCCATAAAGACCGCACCCGCACAGAGCACACTGGCTCCTTGGAGGGCCCGGCCCTTATACCAGACTTTCAGGTTACCCTTGGTAGCATCACCGAATTCTATGTCTACTTCTTTTTGGGGAATTATTTCCCCTTCGATCAGTACCAGGCCTTCTTCTAGGGGCTGAGCAGGGACAAGGGCCCCCAAATTAGGAACGATAATATCCTTTAAGATTTTTTTTAGGCGGCCTAGGGTTTGCCATACTGGTTTATCTAGCTCAAAGAGATCCCTAAGACGAAGGAAATCTTGCTGGGGAAAAAGGTCGTGTGGGAACAACATTTATTGACCCCTTTTGCCTTTCATTATTTCGGTTAAAGGCGGCCCAATCTCTACTAAGCCAGCCTCGGAGATGTACATCAGGTGGATCTTGGTATCATGACCGCACATTCGGCACCCGTCAATACGAAATAAACGTATTATTTCGCCTATTGTAGCTTGATAAGTCTGTGCCGCACGGGCAGAAAGAATAAGCTCTTTGGAGAGGACCATGGAGCAATCTAATATGTGTCCTACCGCGTAACCTCCCGCAGCCTCGGCCGATAATTCTTCGTGAGAGCTCCTTTTTTGGGAAATAAAGAGGGCGGTTTGGTACCATTTTTTACAAAAAGTATAAAGGGCCCTTACTACGGTACGGGCAAGCATTTCCCGTGCTTCGTAAAGTCCCGTGACCGAATCAATAACCGTGCGCCGGACTTTATACGTCCTATACACATGGGCCAGAGTGTCTAGCAGGGTGGGCATATCTTCGCGTAACCTGGTATAGCTGGCCGCATCAAGTAGGATCAGGCGGTCTTCAATCTCTTTAAAGTCAATACCTAGGGCCCGTGCCCGTTGTTCAAGCCCCACGGAGACATAAGCAGCAGGTGTTTCTACGGTAACAAAACAGACACTTTCTCCTAAAGAGGCCTGCTTTACAGCAAATTGCTCCCCAAGCAGGCTTTTTCCCGTGTCGGGCAAACCGGTTACGTTGGCTATACACCCAAGAGGTAGCCCCCCTAGAGGCCTTTGTACAGGCTTTTTGCCTTCCCAATCCAATACGAAAAATAAATCATCTAGCCCCTTTACGCCGGTGGGAACCCCTTTTAAAGGGGGGGCCTTCTCTCGTGCTTGTCCAGAGGTGTAAATAGCGTCGTAGATGATGTGTCTTTCTTTTTCTTCCATTTTAGATCTCCAAAGTTTCGCCGTCAGGCAAAGAAAAATCCTCTGGGTAGTGTTCTACCCTGATATTGGGGTAAATAACGCAATTGCGGCCAATGGAGGCTCCAGCCGGGACAACCGCTTCTTTGCCGATAAGGGTTAGTCCTGTATAAAGGTGTTTGGGAAAACGTTTGTTAATTACAGAGGCGTCACCCTGACCTACCACGGCTTCAGGGCCTATATATACCTGTTTGTCTGCTATGATACGGTGCAGTTTGGCGTGTCTACTCACGATAGTGTCATGCATCAAGATAGAATCTACCACTTCGGCACCTTTTTCCACACGAACTCCGGGAAAAAGTACGGAGCGTATTACCTTACCAGCGATTTCACATCCTGGCGCGATAACGCTCTCTTCTATCTGTCCACTACAATGGATTCGGGAAGGGGGCCAATCATAGGTAAGGCCGTGGGAAAAATGGTTGGTCATTACCCCCCAGTTTTCAGGATCAAGCCCGGAGTCTGGTCGGAGAAGATCCATATGGGCCTGAAAAAAGGCTTCTAGAGTGCCCACGTCCCGCCAGTATCCAGAAAAAGGAAAGGCGTATACATGGGCCTCTTTTAGGGCCTGAGGGAGTATGTGCATGCCAAAATCTTCCTCTTTTATACGGGTAAGTATGTCTACCAGATACGTGGTATCAAAGACATAGACGCCCATAGAGGCTAGATTAGATCGTGCTTTTACCGGCTTTTCTTCCCAATCTATGATCCGTCCGTCTTGATCGGTGATGGCTATGCCAAAGTGATGGGTTTGGTCCCAAGGCACCGGCATCATGGCCACGGTGACCTGGGCCTTTTTGGCGCGGTGATAAGCTATTAATTTCCGGTAATCCATGTAATAGACATGGTCTCCAGAAAGGATAAGAACCTCTCTTGAAGGTCTACGTAGGAGAAAATCAAGATTTTGGCGTACAGCGTCGGCCGTCCCCTTATACCAGTCCCATTCTTTTTCCCCTGTTTTAGGGGGTAAGATACGTATTTCCCGGGTGCGTCCCGCCAGGTCCCAGGCAGACCCGTCACCAATATGATCCATGAGAGACAGAGGTTTATATTGCGTTAGAACAGCCACGCAGTTGAGATCGGAATTGGCGGCGTTAGAGAGAGTAAAGTCTATAATCCGGTAATTTCCTCCAAAAGGTACGGCAGGCTTGGCCCGTTTTCGTACCAGAACGTTTAGTCTACTGCCTACTCCACCCGCCAGTAATACGGCCAAAACGTTACGCATAAGTACTCCTTCTGAGAGTTTGGCACTCTCTGTTGGAGAAGTCAATGCTCAGATTATAAATTTTATTTAATCAAGGCATCTTGGCATGACAACCAATTGTAGAGATCTGCTCTGGTTCCTTAAACTTTTTACGCGGTTTTTTAAGGCTTGTATTAAGTCTTGGTTTTATAAAGCTCGTTAGTCTCTTGGCCGATTTTTTAGAGTGTGGCTGTTGGGGATCTGATTAGTATCTTGTGGTCTTTTTTCTTTCCGGCCTATTGTGAAGGGTGCGGCAAGATCATCCCTGAGCCCGGTTGGTGTTCATCATGTCTCCAAAAACTACCTTTTTTGGAATACCAGTGTGTACGTTGCGGGGTTCCTCTTTTGGCCGACGATCATTTATGCGGTTCTTGCTTGCAACACCCACCGCCGTTTAAGAAAGTATATGTTAGTTTGCATTATGAAGGTTTATGGGCAGCAGCCCTGCGTAGACTCAAGTTTCACAAGGCCTTTTGGTTATTGTCTCCTATAATCAAGGTATGGAAGGAGGCCTTAAAAGGGCCTATACCGCAGGGAGATGTGGTAGTACCGATACCGTTGCACGTGAAACGCTTACAACAACGGGGTTTTAATCAGAGTAGGCTTCTTGCCCAAGAGCTTTACGGAAAAAAGGTGGTAAAGGACCTTTTAGTGCGGGTGCGTTATACGTCTTCACAGTCAAAACTCGGGGTGCGAGAACGTCTGGCCAATGTACGGAAGGCCTTTGCCCCTCATCCGCAGGCCCTGATCCAGGGTAAAAAAATCATTTTATTTGACGATGTTATGACTTCCGGGGCTACGGTCAAAGAGGCAGCTAAAGTGTTAAAGAAGGCCGGGGCCCGAGAGATTGTGGTGGTTGTTATGGCCCGCGCAGGGTAGCTTTTTGAGCTACCCTTTTGGCTTTTCAAATTTTTCCTTACCAGTCGTAGGGCTTGGCCAAGATTTCCCTTATCTTGAGGTCAAAGAACATGTTTGAAGGCTTTGCTTCAATGATACTTACTGTATCAGCACCTCGGGCGGTACCAGCCACCGCAATTACGTCTTCTGGAGGTATGAGCCCTGCGTCGCAGGCCATGAGCACGATCTCTACACATACCTTTATACCCTGTCCCAGTATTCGCAAGGTGTTGGCGATTAGGTCTTGTTGGGAATAGCTTTGTCGTGTCCGGATGGCCGTCCCAATACTACGAAAAACCATGGTGCCGGTATACACACGGCCGTCCATAGATTCTATTTGGGCCCGCGTTGTAGGTGACATCTCTAGAGAGCCAGGCTCTTTAAAGCCTACGTTGTGGGTCACCACCACCAGATTGGCCCCGGTGCCTTGAAATAGTTGGGCGGCTGCTAGGCCTGTGTCGCCGTACGTAGAGGCTACCACAATGTGTCTTATCCCACGTTCCTTATAGGCCCTAAGGGCTATTTCTAGGGCCTTGGCGGTATTTTCTTTTCCTGCTCTGGCAAAGGTTATACCCATGATTACCCCCGGTCTTTTTATTAATCCGCAAAGATTTTAGCTAATTCTGTCGGAAAAGACTATATTTTTGCTTACCTAAATTAAAGGAAAGGGTTTAATTATTGATCATTACCTGGTAACAAGGCTTCTATTTGGATCCTAAACCAGGAAGGAGATTCCATGTTGCCGCGGGATATTTGGTCGCAGATAGAAGTGGTTTTTTTTGATGCCGAGGGCACGCTTTTCTTAATAAGACCTTCTGTGGGCCATATATACGTTCGGGTTTGCCAAAAATTTGGTTTGAAAGCCTCCCCCAAGGATTTGGGCCAGAGTTTTAAGAGGGCTTTTGCACGTTATAGCAAACGTTTAAAGGCCGGAGAAGTGGAATTGTCGCCGCAGGGTTGTCTGGAAAGCTGGCGGCGGGTCTTTTTGGAGGCTGTAGCCCCTTTTGGTACACTTACTGATCCGGATAAAGCCTTCAAAGAGTGTTATGAGGCCTTTGCGCAGCCTGAGGCTTTTGCTTTGGCCCCGGGTGCCCGGGAGGTCCTGGAATCTCTGCGTCAAAAAAATAAAAGGCTTACTATTATTTCCAATTGGGATGAGCGGCTAAGGCGTTTATTAAGGGCCTATGGCTTAGACGAGTTTTTTGAGAGGCTTTTTATTTCGTGTGAGGTGGGGCTATTAAAGCCCGCTGTGGATTTCTACCAACTGGCCTGTAGCCAGATGGGCGTGGCCCCCCACCATGCTTTAATGGTAGGCGATAATCTTGACAATGATATTTTGGCCGCCCGTCGTGCTGGTCTATGGGCCTTACATTATACTGGAGGAGACTTGCGTTTTTTGTTTCCCGACTAGGGGCGTTAACCTCTGGGGGTAATATATCGGGAACCAGGGTTAAATCTTAGCCAGTTTGGCCAGCCGCTGACGGACCTTTTTGGGCAGTCGTTTGGTGGAAGGCAAATAGGGAGAGTCCCAAATTTCGCCTTTCATTTCCTGATACAAGGCCAGCTCTAGCCGCTCGAGAAAATCTCGTGAACTCATGGAAAGGGCCCCGTGATTTTCCACGAAACTTCGAATGGCCCGGTCGGAGGAGATTACCACTACCCGCTCTCTTTCTTTGGCGGCAACGCGCTTGATAAAATCGTCGGCTATTTCGCCGTGGGCGGTAAAGATCACCCTTATACCCTTTTGGTTGCTTTCTGTGCGGGGTTCCTCGCGACCCCAGGCGTCAAAGACCACGGTGATCTTGTGACGTTTAATTTTTTGGTAGGTCCTAAGCTTTGAGAGTAAGGCCTGGCGGGCGGCCTCTGGATCTTCTTGCATGAGTAAGCTGAGCTCTGGAATTTGATGCAAGAGATTGTATCCGTCTATTAATAAATGGATGGCCATTTTACCCCCTTAGTTTGGCTAAAAAGGCTTCAAATTGGTCTGGGGTTTGAAATTCAATTACCAAGCGTCCCTTCTTTTTACCCCAATTAAGCGAGACCTTCGTGCCAAGGATATGGCGTAATTCTTCTTCTAAGGCCACTATATTAGGGTCTTTAGGACAGGGAGACCGCGTTGTTTCTTCGGTACGCATTTTCCGCGCTGCCTTTTCGGTCTGGCGCACCGACAGGTGGTGGGCCACAACCAGGTCTCTTAGCCTGCGCATCTTAGAGGGCTCTTTTAGCGATAGTATGGCCCGGGCATGGCCGGCGGTGATCCTTCCTGCCAGGAGGTCTTCCTGTATATCTTCGGGCAGGTTCAGCAGCCTTAGGGCGTTGGCGATAGTAGAACGTTCTTTTCCTACCTTTTGGGCTATTTCTTCTTGAGTAAGGTGGAATTCGGTAATAAGGCGCTGGTAGCCCTTGGCCTCCTCCAGGGGGTTTAAGTCTTCGCGCTGGAGGTTTTCGATGAGGGCTAGTTCCAAGGCCTCTTGAGCGGAGAGGTCTCTGACGATTACGGGTACCCTTTCCAGCCCGGCTATTTTGGCTGCCCGCCAGCGCCTTTCCCCCGCCACTAATTCGTATAAGCCAGGAGTCAATTCTCGCACCAGTAGGGGTTGGAGGACTCCTTTTTCACGTATGGAAGTGGCCAGTTCCTGAAGGGTCTCCTCGTCGTAACTGGTACGTGGTTGCCAGGGTGAAGGACGTATGGCCTCCACCGGACAGAAAAACACTTCGGGGGTCTCTTGGACGTCGGTATCTTCGGGGAGTAGGCTTGATAAGCCTCGTCCCAAGCCAAGTTTTTTATTGTTTTTGGACAAGGTAAGCCTCCCGTCGTAAAATTTCTTGAGCCAGGGACATATAAGCCCTTGCCCCCCTGGCCGATGGATCATAGGCAAAAATGGGTTTACCGTGGCTTGGCGCTTCGCTCAAGCGGATGTTTCGGGGAATGACCGTGTCAAAAACCACCTTTTTGAAGTGGTGACGTACTTCCTGTTCTACCTGTCGGGTCAAACGATTACGTGCGTCATACATGGTAAGGAGAATACCGTATAAAAATAAGCGGGGGTTAAAATTTCGTTTTACCAGCCGGACTGTATTGATCAATAGCCCCAGGCCTTCCAGGGCGTAATATTCACACTGAAGGGGAATGAGTACTGCTTGGGCACAGGTCAGGGCGTTTACCGTTAATATGCCCAGGGAGGGAGGGCAATCAATGAATATGTAATCAAAGGCGTCTTTGATCTTGGAAAGGGTTTGGGCCAAGAGCAGTTCCCGACCCTTACGTTTGGCCAATTCCATCTCGCACCCGATGAGGTCTATTGAAGAAGGTAAAAGGTAGAGCCTCTCGTAGGAGGTTTTTTTTAAGGCTGGGGCGGAGGACCCTTCTTGCAGGAGTACATGATATAAATTGGGAGAGGCCTTTTGAAAACCAAGCCCACTGGTAGCATTGGCCTGAGGGTCTGCGTCTACAAGCAAGACCTTTTGGCCCAGAATGGCTAAGGCTGCGGCGACACTAATGGCCGTGGTTGTTTTACCCACTCCACCCTTTTGGTTGGCTATGGCGATGATGCGGGGCACCGACACTCCTTTAAGTTTCACGTGAAACAATTTAGATTTTTGACACCGTCTTTAGGTTGTGTGTAACAAATATCTTTCGGTGTGACAATAATATCCACTTGTAGATCATGTTCGTCTTGGGGGAGGTCTTTTACAATCTGTAAAGGGTGCACCGTGGTTAGCACGGGAGTAGAGGGTTTGATTAGTTTCTTGTTAACCAAGAGGGCATATTCTCGGTCTGCAAAACCACCTCCCTTGCCCAATCTTTTCCCCGTTATAGTTACGGCTACACAACCGGTAACAAAAAGATCGACAGGGGGTATATCTTCCAGATCTACAGCGACACCATAACGCAAAGCCCCTTTAATAGTAGCCGCCCTTAAGGGATGTACACGTAATTGTCTGGGATCTAGACGGAAAAAGGGCTTGGGGCTTTTTAGTTTTGGAGCAGCCATAAAAATAACTTTGCCTGCTTCCAGGGCCTTGACCCGTAAGGGAAACTGAGGGCTATCCGGATTTACCACAATAAAACGAGCCTTTTTAAATTCCGGTAAAGAGCTAGCCCTTAAAGCAGCAGCTTCTGCGCCTACGAAATTGGGTATGCGCCCAAAGGCTCCTGGAAACCGGGCTACCCCTCGGTTTACTAACAATTCCCAAATACTTTCGCGGATTTTCTCTTTGGCAAGGCTATTTTCAGTTATTTGAGGCACAAAAGAATTATACCCGGTTGTAACTAAGGGCCAAGGGGGATATTAATCCTTCTATATCAGGCCTCTATGCTGTTAAGATATAACTTATGCAGCGGTGGTTTGGTTTTGTTTTGGTATTAGTCCTTTTAGGTGGTTGTGCGCCCCAAAAATCTCCCTCTCTTTCTCCTGGGGCGGTCCAACAACCTTGGCTGCGTCCTTATCGGGTCAATGGTAAAACCTATTATCCCTTACCTTCCTCCAAGGGCTATGTAGAGGTAGGGTATGCGTCATGGTATGGGGCCAAGTTCCACGGCCGTTTTACGGCTAGTGGAGAGCGCTACAACATGTATGCCTTTACCGCGGCCCATCGTCTTTTGCCCTTGGGGACTTATGTACAAGTAACTAACTTGGAAAACGGACGGCAGGTCATAGTGCGTATTAACGATCGCGGTCCCTTTGTCCAAGATCGTATTTTAGATTTGAGTTACGCCGCGGCCAAGGCCCTGGGAATGGCTAAAAAAGGTGTGGCTTTAGTCCGGGTGGTGGCCTTAGGTGAGGTCTCGCCCCGGGCCGGGCGTTTAGTTTTTAAGGACATAGAGCGGGTCCAAAGGGGACAATTTTTCCTGCAAGTAGGGGCTTTTAGTAATTATGCTAACGCTGTGGGCTTAAAAAATCGGTTAGCCAAGCAATATCGTATTGTCTTGATAGAACCCTTTTCTCAGAAGGGAAAAACCTTTTATAGGGTTCAGATATTTCTTGCCTCGGATCTTTCCACGGCCCGTACTTTAGCCCACAGGCTTGCACACAAGTTCCCCACCTCTTTTTTAGTGGCTAAATAGACCTAGCGCTGACGCGATATTACCAAGACAAATATCTCTCGGCTGGAAGGACGTGTGCTCCGGGGGCGAAATCGTTTTACCGGTCCTAAACGGGTTTTTACCTGCTTTACGAAATCGGGAAAGGCTTCGCCTTCGAACACCTTGACCATAAAGGTGCCTCCTCTACGCAGGAGGGCCTCGGCCAAGGCCAGAGCTTTTTCTGCTAAAGCAATAGAACGGAAGTGATCTCCAGAGCGGTCCCCTGTGGTTTTCGGGGCCATGTCACTTAAAACTACATCGAAGTGGTCTTTCTCAATTATGGTATTTAGCTCCTGAGGGGAGAGCTGAAAGATGTCTTTTTGGACAAACCTATAACGGCTATGCTTGATGTTTACCGGGCTTAAATCTACCCCCACTACCAGGCCTTTGGGCCCTACCTTTTTAAGGGCGTATTTACTCCAGGAACCAGGGGCTGCCCCTAGATCCAATACTAGTTGGCCTGGGCGTAGTATTTTATATTTTTTGTCCGCCTCTTGGAGTTTATATACCGAACGTGCAGGATATTTCTCGGCTTTGGCCTTTTTAAAATAATGGTCTTGAGGACGATATTTCATAAATTCTACCATACCAGGAATGGGGGTTACTAACCAGGGCAGGGGATTGTAGAATTTGTCTATGGGGCTTTTAGAGGTGGAAAATCTACAAAAACATTTTGAGGGTCTTTTGGCCCTCAAAGGTCTTTGTTTTTTCTTGGAAAGAGGGGAAATTGTAGGTCTTATAGGTCCCAACGGAGCAGGGAAAACCACGGTGATAAACATCATTACCGGTTTTGTTGCTTCCGATGCAGGAAAAATCCTTTTTGAAGGCCAAGATATTTCTGGGTGGCCGTCTCATGTTATTGCCCGAGCCGGAATAGCGCGTACTTTTCAGCATGTGCAGGTCTTTGATGAGCTTACTGTCTTTGAAAATGTCCTCTTAGGGACCTACCGACGTCAAAGAGTTCCCTTTTGGCAGGCCTTTTTAGGTACACCGCAGGCACGACGGGAAGAGAGGGCCTTAAGAGAAGAGGTACGGGATCTTTTGCGACGCTTTGGTCTGGCGCACTTAGCTGGTTCCATGGCCAGTGCCTTACCTTATGGGGACCAACGCCGTGTGGTTTTGGCAAGGGCTTTGGCGTCCAAGCCTAAACTCCTTTTGTTAGATGAACCTGCAGCGGGTCTTTCTCCGGCAGAAGCTCGCGATTTAGTGGCTCTGCTCAGGGAGATAAGGTCTGCGGGCCTGACGATTATGATAGTCGACCACGATATTGAGCTAATTTTGGAATTATGTGACCGCATCTTAGTCTTGGCCTCTGGGGAACTCATTGCGCAAGGTCGTCCAGAGGAGATCCGTCGTGATCCCAGGGTAATAGAGGCCTATTTAGGGGAGCAAGGGTGTTGAGGGTAGAAAATATTGCGGTGGGCTACGGCCTGGTAAGAGTGCTAACGAACATATCCTTTGGGGTAGAGCCTGGAGAGGCGGTAGCCATATTAGGCCGTAACGGTGCCGGCAAGACCACCCTCTTGAAGGCCTTGATGGGGGTTTTACCCTTGCAGAAAGGACGGGTGTTTTTTGATGGCGAAGACATTTCTCCCCTCAAGCCTTGGCAAAGGGTGGAGAGAGGAGTGGCTCTAGTGCCTGAAGGGCGCCATATTTTTGCCCCCCTAACGGTGAGAGAAAATCTCGAGCTGGGGGCTTTTCACTGCTCAAAAGGGGCTAGTGAACGTTTGGAAAAGGTCTTGGCCCTATTCCCGGCCTTGAGGAGACGGCTTAAGGTGAGGGCCGGGGTCCTTTCTGGGGGAGAGCAACAGATGTTGGCCATTGGTCGGGCCCTTATGAGCCAACCGCGATGTCTCTTCCTGGATGAACCATCCATGGGGCTTGCTCCTAAAGTAGCCCACTTTATTTTTGATGTCCTTTCCCAAATCAAAAAAGAACTGGCCCTTTTGATAGTAGAACAAAATGTTTCTCGGGTCTTGAAGATTGCCGATCGCCTATTGGTCCTAGATGATGGGCAGATCAAATGGGAATTTTCCGGGAAAGAAGCGGACATTTCACGGGTTGAAGAGGTCTATTTTGGTAAATAATGGATCCGGGGGGTGGATTCGAACCACCATTCTGGGAGCCAAAATCCCATGTCCTGCCGTTAGACGACCCCGGAACTAGACAAAAAGATAACCGGAAAAGAGAGCTTTGCAAGATTTGGTCTTTGCTTTTCCACATAGTAACCCTTGGGGAGCAAGGGGAGCATTTTTCTTGTTAAATCGTCATCGCAAGGCCACGTGGTGGCCGTAGAGAACTTGCCTAAACTCGATCTTGCACGACTCCTTATCCTGTCTTGACGAGAACAAGATTGCCGCGGCGTTCTCAGGAATTGCTTCGGTTTGTTCGTCATGCCCAAAGGGAGAGGGGTTTGCCCTGGACATGTTCAAAGGTCAGCTGAGGGGTGTCCTGATAAAGAATTTGATTCTTGTTCTTCTGGAGCTTGATGATTCTTGAGATATCTTATCGAGTAGCATAAAAATTAAACTTGGTACTTTAAATTTAGCTTTTATCAGGATAGCCTTCATACGCTTCCCTATCTCTTTTACTCTTTTCTTTTTTTCTTTAGCTTCGTTTCGGTTGTCCGCATTCATCGGAAAGAAGGTCTTTTGGGCACACGAACAAGAGTAAAGACTGGATGAGACGCCAATTCAAGACTGTCTAATATAATTGATTGATGTAGAATTTTGTGAATTAATGCTCATATGATAAGAGTCTTTTTATACGAAAATATGTAGACAATAAGGTTACAGAACAAAAAGGCTAAGGCCGATTTATATACGGTGAAAATCCTATTTCTATAGGAGAGTTGTTTATGGGGTGGGTAAACAGTGTGTTTGGAGAGCTTAAGGTTGACATAATTAAGCATCTTATGCTAACAGACAGAAAAATAATCTATTTTTCTCTCAAAGGAGAAGTCCGATGATCGAAGTGAGACTTCATGGTCGTGGTGGACAAGGTGCAGTGACATCGGCAGAACTCCTGGCCATTTCGGCCATTAACCAGGGTAGATATGCCCAGGCTTTTCCTAGCTTTGGGCCGGAGAGACGAGGGGCCCCGGTAATGGCCTTTGTGCGGGTTAGTGACCAAGTAATTCGTACGCGGGAGAAAGTTTATCATCCTGATATCGTAGTGGTCTTAGATCCTTCCCTGCCCACTATAGTAGATGTGGTCAAGGGATTAAAAGAAAATGGGTGGGTGATATTAAATTCTCATAAAGACGAAAAGACCCTGCGCGAGGTCTTGAAGGGTTATGTAGGCAATTTGGCGGTAGTAGATGCGACCAAGATCGCCATGGAAGTATTGGGTTTGCCTATTACTAATACCACTATGCTAGGTGCTCTGCTTAAGGCTACAGGTTTAGTAGAGCTCAACTATCTAGAAGAGGCCTTGGAGCACCGTTTTGGACGTTTGGCAGAGAAGAACAAGGCCGCTATGAAGCGGGCCATGGAAGAGACCAAAGTCTATCAGTAAGGAGAGGGAAATGGGAAAAGATCAGGCCCTTATGTCGTGGAAGGATGTACCTTTTGGGCTTTATATCTTTGAGCCAGGCAATAGTGCCCAGTTTAAGACGGGAGACTGGCGTTCTATGCGGCCCGAACTCGACAAAGAAAAATGTGTAAAGTGTGGCTCCTGTTATATCCTTTGTCCTGATATGTGTTACGAGGCCGATGAAGAGGGTTTTTATCAGGTGAATTTGTTTTATTGCAAGGGCTGCGGGATATGTGCGGCGGTATGCCCTAAAGGGGCGATTACCATGGTTTTGGAGGAGGTATAGCCATGGGAAAGAGAGTAGCAATGGAAGTGTCTATAGCGATTGCCGAGGCGGTTAAACTTGCGCGTGCGGAAGTGATAGCGGCGTATCCCATTACCCCGCAGACCCATATTGTAGAACATCTCAGTGAATTGGTGGCCAATGGGGAGTTAGATGCTGAATATGTGACTGTGGAATCAGAGCACTCGGCTATTAGCTGTTGCCTAGGCTCTGTGGCTACGGGGGCGAGGACATTTACCTCTACGAGCTCTCAAGGGCTGGCCTTGATGCACGAGATTCTTTTTATAGCTTCGGCTCTGCGTTTGCCTGTGGTTATGGTGGTGGCCAACAGGGCCCTTTCGGCACCTATTAGTATTTGGAATGACCACAGCGACATTATGGCCCAAAGAGATATAGGCTGGATACAGACTTTTGCTGAAAACGGCCAAGAAGCAGTGGACTTAGTGCTTCACGCCTTTAGGGTGGCCGAGGACAGGAACGTTATGTTCCCCATGATTGTAAATATAGACGGTTTTACTCTTAGTCACGTTATCGAACCCATAGTGTTACCTGATCAAGAAGATGTAGATGCCTTTTTGCCTCCGTTTCGTCCCAAATACAAATTGGATCCCCGCAAACCCATTTCTATAGGGGCGGTAGGTGTTCCGGAAATCTATTTTGAGGCCAAAAAGGCCCAGGACGAGGCCTTTAAAAACTCTAGACGGGTAATCCTAAGGGCCTGGAAGGATTTTGCCACCCGGTTTGGTCGTGAATACCATCCGGTAGAGACTTACCGCATGGAAGATGCGGAAGTAGGGCTTTTGATCATGGGAAGTCTAGCAGAAACGGCCATGACCGCGGTGGATAAGATGCGCGAAGAGGGTAAAAAGGTTGGGCTTATCCGTTTACGTTTGTGGCGACCTTTCCCCACCAAGGAATTTAGAAAGGCTGTATCTGGCTTGCCTGTCCTGGCGGTAATTGATCGGGCCCTGACTCCTGGGGCTAGTGGGGGGCCAGTGGGAACGGAAGTCCGGTCGGTACTTTATCATTGTGCTCGTCGTCCCAGGGTAGTGAATTTTGTAGCGGGCCTTGGTGGACGAGATGTGACCGTAGAGGACTTTGAAGAGATGGCTGATCGGGCCTTCTTTTACAAGAAAAAACGGCCCAAAGAAGCTTACGAACTTATAGGAGTGCGAGAGTCATGATAGCCGAACTTTCCAAATTCAAAGGTTTTACCGTTAAGAATTTACCCAAAGACGAACCATTTGCGCCTGGTCACCGGGCTTGTCAGGGGTGTGGAGAGGTTTTGGCCTTACGGCTGGCCATGAAGGCCTTGGGTCGAGACGTAATCGTGGCCAGCGCCACAGGGTGTATGGAGATTATTTCCTCGCCCTTTCCCCACACATCGTGGAGGGTCCCCTGGATCCACATTGCTTTTGAAAACGCTGCGGCCGTGGCTTCAGGGGTAGAGGCGGCCCTTAAGGTCTTGAAACGCCATAAGCGGTTTCCCAAGAATAAACGCGTAAGCGTAGTAGCCATGGCTGGTGATGGGGGCACCGCAGATATAGGCCTTCAGGCCCTATCGGGCGCCCTGGAACGAGGCCACGATTTCTTGTATATCTGCTTAGATAACGAAGCCTATATGAATACAGGTGTACAACGTTCAAGCGCCACTCCTTATGGAGCTATGACCACCACCAGTCCTCCTGGGGCCAAAAGTTTTGGGCAAATGACCTGGAAGAAAAATCTCCCTGCCATTGCTGTGGCCCACAACATTCCCTATGTAGCTACAGCGTCACCGGCCTTCTTTTTAGATCTCATGAATAAAGTCAAAAAGGCCTCTCTGATAAAGGGCCCGGCTTATATACACATTTTTTCTCCCTGTCCTACCGGTTGGGGATGTAAAGGGGAAGACTCTATAAAGCTGGCCCGCCTAGCGGTAGATACAAAGATTTTTCCCCTCTATGAGGTGATAGAGGGCAAGTACTACATTACTCGTAAGGTAGTGCGTCCCAAACCTGTAGAAGAGTATCTAAAATTGCAGAGACGGTTCCGACATTTAACGCCTGAACATATCGAAGAAATCCAGCGCAGGGTGGATGCCGAGTACGAAAAGTTACTCAAGTTAGCCGAGCTTTAGGTGTTGACAACCTACTTGGGGCTCGTTATTTAATTTTAGGTATCTTTGAGAGGAGCGGGAATAGCTCAGTGGTAGAGCGCCACCTTGCCAAGGTGGATGTCGCGGGTTCGAATCCCGTTTCCCGCTCCAATCTTTTCTTTCTCCCCGCAACAATCTCTTAACTTTTGAAGATGCCCTTCTTAGGAAGATATCTAAATTTCCCTCCATCTTAGGAAGGGGGCTTGGATAGGCCCATAAATTTTTCATATACGGTTAAGTTTATTTCAATTTGACCGATTAATTACCTATGCAGATACGGTTTGGTAGATAATGTTCAAGAGGACGAAGTCCTTATCCTTGAAACTTAATATTATTTGTGGCAGCATAAGGAAAAATGAATATTTTAGTTTCGATCAAACAAGTCCCCGATACCACAAATATCCGTATAAATCCAGAGACAGGCACTTTGGTGCGGGAGGGAGTACCTTCTATTGTTAATCCGTATGATGTTCACGCCCTGGCCCTGGCTTCTCTATTAAAACGCCTTTACGGAGCACATATTACGGTGATTACCATGGGGCCTCCGCAGGCAGAAGAGGCCTTGAAAGAAGCAGTGGAATTTGGTGCCGATAGGGTTATTCTTCTCTCTGACCGCAAATTTGCCGGAGCCGACACGTTGGCCACCAGCTATACTTTGGCCGAAGCTATTAAATACCTCGCTCAAGAGGCGCCGTTTGATCTATTTTTGTTTGGCAAACAGGCCATAGATGGAGATACAGCCCAGGTAGGTCCAGGGGTGGCCCGCAGATTGGGAGTGCCCCTTATCACTTATGCCGTTAAGCTGGAAATCATAGACCAGGAAAAAAAAGAGGTAATAGTTCATCGAAAGACGGCTTCAGGTGTGGAGGTGCTTAAAGTAACTTTACCGGTACTTATCACCTGCGATAAAGAGATAGCTGATCCTCCTTTTTCTCCCTTACCAGAGCTTATCAAAGCGGCCCAGACAAAACCCGAAATTTTTAATGCACAAAGGCCTATCCCTTATAAGCGAGAAAAGCTTGGCCTTAAAGGTTCACCTACCCGGGTGCATAGGGTCTACACCCCACAATTAAAATCGGCAGGAGATATTCTTTTTGTTTCGGAAATAGGTGTTTCAGAGGCCGTAGAGAAGATTATAGCTGTGCTAAAAGATAGGGGGATCCTTTGAAGCCCTTGGTTTGGGTCTTTGTAGAACAAGAAGAAGGTAAGGTACATCCGGTATCCTGGGAGCTATTGGGTAAGGCAGGAGAGTTAGCCCAGGAATTAGACGGGGTGGCCGAGGCCTTGGTCCTGGGCCATCAGGTGGAGTCTGTGGCCAGGGAAGCTATTTCCTATGGAGCAGACAAGGTATATCTGATAGATGATCCTGTACTGCAATACTATCGTAATGAGCCTTACGCCCAAGGGGTGATCAATCTCTGTAAAAAGTATAAACCAGAGATATTACTTTTAGGCGCCACTCCCGTAGGACGAGATTTAGCTGGCTCTATTGCTACCTCTTTAGAAACAGGACTTACGGCCGATGTGACTGGGCTTGAAATCGACCCCAAGTCAAAAAACCTCATCATGACGCGACCTGCTTTTGGCGGCAATATTATGGCCAGCATTATTTGCCCTAACCACCGTCCTCAGATGTCTACCGTACGACCGCGTACGTTCCCCCTGCCTACCAAAGATCCCTCGCGGCAGGCAGAAATCATAAGAGAAGAATTAGGACTACGGGAAGAAGAGATCAGGGTAAAAAGGGTCGACTTTATCCCTAAAGACAAGGTCGTAAACCTGGAATATGCAGAGGTCATTGTTGCTGGAGGTCGCGGGCTTGGAAAGGCCCAAGGCTTTTCTTTACTCAAGGAATTGGCCCAGCTTTTGGGAGGGGAAGTAGGGGCCAGTCGTGCTGCTGTGGATGCGGGATGGATTGATTATGAATACCAAGTGGGCCAAACAGGCAAAACTGTACGCCCTAAAGTCTATTTGGCTCTTGGTATTTCAGGGGCCATCCAACACCGAGTGGGTATGCAAAACGCCGATTTTATTATTGCCGTGAACACCGATCCCAAGGCTCCTATCTTCCGTATAGCCGATTTGGGTCTGGTTGGTGATTTATATCAGATTCTTCCCCCGCTGATAGAGGCCATAAAGAAGGAAAGAGGCCATGGTAAGGCTTAATTACGACGTTATTGTAGTTGGTGGGGGGCCTGCCGGGATGGCCGCGGCTATAACGTGTGCCCGGGCTGGTCTTGATACTATTTTATTGGAACGCGGACGTTTTGCAGGGGCCAAAAATCTTTTTGGAGGAGTTGTTTATACTGCCTCGGTCCTCTCCTTAGTTCCCGACTTGTTTTCCGCGTCCAGACTCCCCTTTGAGCGCCCGGTTACGGAGGAGGGGTGGTGGATCCTTTCCCAAGACGGTGTAGTAAAGATCACCCACACCAATGCCACACTTCGAGAAAGCCCTCCCAGGGCCTTTACTGCTTTTAGGGCAAAGTTTGATGCTTGGTTGGCCAAACAGGCCCAAAAGGCAGGTGTTTTGGTGGTTCCTAAGGTGCGTGTCATAGATTTGCTCATCAAAGATAACTTTGTATGCGGTGTACAAACCGATCGAACAGCTTCTTGGGATGACCACCGTCCAGCGCAAGTAAAGGCCCCAGTAGTTATTTTGGCCGAAGGGGTTAATAGAATCTTGAGCATAAAGGCCGGCCTTGTACCGAGAGATTTTTCGCCTAAAGAAGTAGCTTTGTCGGTAAAAGAGGTCCTCCAATTACCCAAGGGAGAATTAGAAAGCCGTTTCGGTCTTCAAAAAGACACTGGTCTTGCGGTAGAGCTTTTGGGCGAAGCCTCTTTGGGGTTGCCAGGTACAGGGTTTCTCTATACAAATACCTCTTGCCTTTCCCTGGGGGTGGGGCTTTTCCTCATAGATTACGCCACCCACAATATTAAGCCCTATGCCCTCCTAGAACATCTAAAACGTCACCCGGTTTTGGCCCCTTTGCTTGCCGAAGCGGAGACCTTGGAATACGGTGCCCACCTTATTCCCGAGTGGGGATTTTTTGGTTTGGCCAAACTTTGCGGTAATGGTGTATTGGCGGTGGGTGATGCCGTGGGCCTTGTTAATCCCCTTTTTAGGGAGGGGACTAATTTGGCTATTTATTCGGGTATCTTGGCCGGAAAGGCCGCTATATATGCCCATAAGAAGGGAAATTTTGGTTACCATACCTTGCGTTTGTATGAAGAAGCCCTAAAAGATAGCTATATTTACCAAGATCTTCGTTATTTTCGTAAACTAAAAACCTTTTTGCAGCAAAATAAGTCCTTTTTTCAAACATACCCCTATCTGTTAAACGAAGTCTTGCATCTCTATCTTACAGCACAAGGAAGGGCTAAACAGGAAGTATTTAAAGAAATTTGCCAGTTGATACGCAAACAAAGGGGGGTTACCGGTCTCTTGGGAGATTTCGTCCGGGCAATGAAATTTTTAAAGGGGTGGTAAACAAAATCATGGCCGCTAGAGCATTACCCGAGGTAAACATAGATGATAAGGTCTTTACCCTCAAATACTATGTTGATGAACAGAAGTCTCACCTCTCCCTGAGAGATCCCGGGTTATGTCTTAAGTGTGCCCAAAAACCATGCTTGTCTTTTTGCCCTGTAGGGGTATACCGCTTAGATGCTCAGGGGCAGGTAGTTGTCGGGTATCAGGCCTGTGTAGAATGTGGTTCCTGCCGTGTAGCTTGTCCTCTCCACAACATAAAATGGGATTACCCCCGGGGGGGCTATGGTGTGGCCTATAAATTTGGTTAGAAAAAAGCCTCTATTTTGGTCTCTTTTAGTCGTTATTTTTGTCTTTCAGGCCCGTGGTGTAGCCGCTTTTGGGGAAGAACTCTTTTCTTTGGGTACTTTTGTCACTTATATGGACTATACCGAGCCGGAGGTAGACGTAAACATTAAAGGCCCTTTATATGGATTAGAGGGCCGGGGAATTTTTCGCGTACCGCGGGGACTATATTCGGCTTTTATTTTCGATATCGCTTACGGTACGTTAGATTATAGTGGTTATACCTGGGCAGGGGCTGCGTTAACAGGCACCACAGACGATTGGCTTTGTAATGTTCGTTATCTCGTAGGCTATGAATTTTGGCGAATACGGGCCTTAGGCCTGAGTGGTTTCTTAGGTGTTGCCTTTCGCTATTGGCATGATCGATTGCGCGGGGCCTCAGGATACGCAAGAGAAATAAGTTACTGGTATTCTCCTTTAGGACTTATGTTTTCGTATTCAAGGGGCCCGTGGCGCACAGATTTAAAAATGGAGTACGATATATTTTGGCGGGGCAAGGTAAAGAGCCACTTGAGTGATGTAGATGTGGGCTTTAACGATCCAGAAAACACCCAAAAAGACGGCTATGGGTGGAGAATGGAGTTAGAGATAGCAAAGAAGCTCTCTTCCAGGACGTCGTTTTCCGTGACCCCTTATTGGGTTTACTGGAACATAGACCAGTCTGATCTTCAGGTCCTCTGGTATTGGGGATTCCCTCAAACGTTGGTATACGAACCAGCCAATCATACCTACTCTTATGGTCTACGTCTAAATATCATATTTCAATATTGAGCCGGTGTTGGTCTGGTTACTTAGTGTTTCCCTATGGGGGAAGACGGTGTTATCATGGGCCCCCAAAGGGGGGACAAGTGGCTAAGGTATATTTTGTAGATTTTCGTCTAGAAAAAAAGAGGAGCCTTTTAGACAAACTTAACCAGGTTTTGACCCCTTTGGGGCTTGAGGAGCGCTTTCGTCCCGGAAGCCTTATTGGGGTAAAATTGCATTTTGGAGAACGCGGTAATCTGGCCTACCTACGTCCCCAGTGGGTTCAAAGGGTAGTAGAAATCCTTAAATCTTTGAGACTAAGGCCCTTTCTCACCGATACAAATACCCTTTACAAAGGGAGCCGTTCAGACGCGGTTATTCATTTAGAGACGGCGTTTTTGAATGGTTTTTCTTTTTCCGTGGTGGGCGCTCCGGTTATTATTGCCGATGGTCTTTTAGGAAATTCTTATGAGCGTATAGAGTTGTCTTTGCCTTTATTGAAGGAATTTTTTGTGGCCAAAGAAATTTATCGTGCCGAAGGTCTGGTGGTGCTCTCCCATTTTAAGGGGCACGAGCTTACAGGTTTTGGAGGGGCCCTTAAAAACTTAGGTATGGGGTGCGCGGCCCGTCAGGGTAAATTGCAGCAGCACTCTACCTTAGCGCCCAAGATAAACAAAAAGATGTGTATTGGTTGTGGAACTTGTCGCGACAATTGTCCGGTAGAGGCCCCAGAGCCGGTACCTCAAGCCCAGAAGAAACGCTTTCGGATTAATCCCGAAAAATGTATCGGCTGTGGCGAATGTATAGCCCTTTGTCCTCAGGGGGCCATAAAGGTACAATGGAACGAAAAGGCCGTGTCTTTTATGAAAAAGATGGCTGAATATGCCTATGCTGTCTGGTCAAACAAGCGGGAAAGGGCCATTTTTGTGAACTTTATCAAAGATGTCTCGCCAGCTTGCGATTGTTACGGTTTTAATGATTACCCCGTGGTGGGAGACATAGGAATTTTGGCCTCTGATGATCCTGTGGCCTTGGATCAAGCTTGTGTAGATCTAGTCAATCAAGAACCAACTTTACCCAGGGCCAAAGTCCAGGCCGGGGCTGGGGTAGATAAGTTTAAAGCACTTTATCCCCAAGTAGACTGGTCGGTCCAATTGAGCCATGCCGAAAAAATTGGGCTTGGATCTCGACAATACGAATTGGTCCGTCTCTGAGGTACAGTTGGTGGGAGACCATACGGTTGGCCGCCTAACAAAGTGGCTTAGGGCCTTGGGTCTGTCTGTGGAAGAGGGCGATTTTTCAAGGGCCCAAGACGTCCCTCCAGGGATATTGTTTCTCACCCGTAAAAGGGCCTTAGTCTCTTCCCCTTGGGTGTTCTTCTTTCCCCAAGACAAAGTAGAAGAACAAATAAAATATTTTTTTCAGCAATTACCTGCCTTTAAAAGATTGAGACGCCCTTTTTCACGTTGCCTACGTTGTAATACACTTTTAGAAAAAAAGACCAAAGAAGAGGTTTTTGGTCAGGTGCCCGACTATATTTACGAGACCCATAGCGTCTTTTATTGGTGTGCCAAGTGTCAAAAGATTTTTTGGCCAGGATCGCATCGCAAACGCATGGAAGCCTGTCTTCGCCGGTGGGGACTCTTACCCTAAAATTACTTTAAGGGGCTGGGGGGTAGGGCCTTTATGGGGGGAAAACTTCCCTCCTTGGGCGTAAAGGGAGGATAGACATAAAGCCATATGCTGGCGCGTAAGATCAACGGGAGTTTTTGGTTGCCCAGCATGGTATAACCATGGGGAAGCCTGGCCGATATTAACCACCAGCCCGTGTGGGGTAGGCAAAGGGCAAAGCGTCCAGAATCGTCGGTAAGTTGACTCATGTACATCCTGGCACTGTCTGGTTTCCCCCCGGGGCCTTTAGGCAGTATGGAAACAGGCAAATATACCCCATGGTAATAAGTACTTTGGACCAACACTCCTGCTACAGGCTTCCCCTCACAGAGGACTTGGCCGCGAAAGAGGGTGCCCTGTTCCAGACCGTAGGGACGGGTCAAAGGGACAATTTCGGCCTTTAGCCCTACCTCCTTGGCCCAGTTGGTTTCGGTGTCTACATGCAAGGCAACTTTGCTGTATTCTTGCCACACCTCGCCAAGTCCTGGGACAAAAGACGGGGGAGAGATGAGGCATAGGTAATAATCACCCTTTAAAGACGGCACGAAATGAGGGCGATACCCCCGGCGCTCCTTTCCCGAACTGTAGTCCTTTAAGTTTATTATAGACAAGGCGATAGGCTGCCGCTGGCCTTGAGGCAAGACAATAAAGGCCTTTGGTGCTAAAGAATCGCGGATTACCCCCTGAAAGGGCTCGCCCCTAAAGACCAGCCAGCGTACCTCTTTTCCCACCTGGCCGTAACCGTGTCCATTTTCCTGTACAACTACCAAAAAGTAGGCGTTGGCCTGGGGGCACAAAAGGCCCCACAAGATGATCAAAAGCGTCACCCAGCCTTCCCAAAACATATACAAGCGGGTCAAAAGTTCCTCCTTGTCGAGAGCCTCTTTTCTTTTTAAAGAGATCGGCAGGGCCCCAAAGGGGGTAAAACAATAAAAGTGGTGGTCTCCCTTGAATCACAGGTTATATTTGGGCGAGTCTTGCTTGAGAGGAGGTCAATCGTGAAGGAGCTACCCAAGGCGTATGATTTTAGAGGTATAGAAGAAAAGTGGTACCGTTTTTGGGAAGAAAAGGGCTATTTTAAGCCTCAGCTTGATCCCAAGCGTCCTCGCTTTTCCGTGGTAATCCCCCCACCCAATGTGACCGGGATGCTCCATGTGGGACATGCCCTAAATACTACCCTGCAGGATATTATGGTTCGGTACAAACGCATGGACGGTTACGATACCCTTTGGGTTCCGGGTACAGACCACGCTGGTATCGCCACCCAAAACGTAGTGGAAAAGCAATTAGCCAAAGAAGGTCTTACGCGTCATGATCTGGGACGAGAAAAATTTCTAGAGCGCGTATGGGAGTGGAAGGAACAATACGGACACCGGATCATTACCCAACTAAAGCGTCTAGGGTGCTCTTGCGATTGGTCGCGGTTGCGTTTCACCATGGATAAAGGGCTTTCCCGGGCGGTACGGGAAGTCTTTGTCCGCCTTTGGGAAGAAGGACTTATTTATCGAGGAGACTACATAATAAACTGGTGCCCCCGGTGTCATACCGCTTTGGCCGATATAGAAGTAGAACACGAGCCTACCCAAGGCCATTTGTGGTACATACGCTACCCATTGGTCGACGGTACAGGCTATGTGGTGGTAGCAACCACACGCCCCGAGACCATGCTTGGAGATACGGCTGTGGCGGTCAATCCTGAAGACGAACGTTATAGACACCTGATAGGACAGAAGATCAAATTGCCTCTTCTGGGCCGAGAGATCCCCATAATCGCGGATAAAGAAGTGGATCCCGAATTTGGAACAGGGGCGGTTAAGGTTACACCTGCCCACGATTTTGCTGATTTCGAGATGGCCAAACGTCACCGTCTGCCGTTTATTAAAATAATGGATGAGAATGCCCGCCTGACCAAAGAAGCAGGTCCTTACGCAGGCCTAGATCGCTTTGAGGCCCGGAAAAAAGTGGTGGAAGATTTACAAGCCCAAGGATTCTTGGAAAAGATTGAAGACTACGAAGTGATGCTTGGTCACTGTTATCGTTGTCACCAGGTGGTAGAACCCCTGCTTTCCAAGCAGTGGTTTGTCAAAATGAAACCCTTGGCCACCCCAGCTATCGCTGCTGTAGAGCGAAATTTTACCAGATTAGTCCCGGAAAACTGGAAAAATTTATACTACGACTGGATGTATAACATTAGAGACTGGTGCATATCGCGCCAGATTTGGTGGGGGCACCGGCTGCCGGCTTGGACGTGTAAAGACTGTGGCCAAGTAACCGTGTCCCGAAAAGACCCCACTTCGTGTGTTTATTGTGGTTCGGAAAACATTGTCCAAGAAGAAGACGTATTAGATACTTGGTTTTCTTCTGCCTTATGGCCCTTTTCCACTCTGGGGTGGCCTGAACATACGCGGGAATTAGAGCTTTTTTACCCTACTTCTCTATTGGTAACCAGCTTTGACATCCTGTATTTTTGGGTGGCTCGTATGCTGATGATGGGGTTGCACTTTATGGGAGCGGTGCCCTTTCGTACCGTTTATATTCACGCTCTGGTGCGCGATGAACACGGCCAGAAGATGAGCAAGAGTAAAGGCAATGTAATTGATCCCCTAGAAATGATCGAAAAGTACGGCACCGACGCCTTGCGTTTTACCTTGGCCGCTCTCGCTGCCCAAGGCCGTGATATCAGGCTTTCTGAGAGCCGTATTGAGGGCTATAGACATTTTGTAAACAAGATATGGAATGCCTCGCGCTTTGTCCTGATGAATCTAAGTGATTTTGAATCGATTGCCCTAGAACCAGATAAACTCCCCAAGGAGTGTAAGTGGATTTTAGCACGTCTTTCCCGGGTGATCCGTCGGGTACGCAAGGCCTTGGAAGACTACGAGTTCGATCAGGCCGCCCTGGCTCTCTATCACTTTTTCTGGCACGAATATTGTGATTGGTTCATCGAGATGTCTAAAAGACTGCTTTCTAAAAAAGATACACGTCGCATCGCTCAAAACGTTTTGCTGTACGTGTTAGAAGGGACTCTGCGCATGTTGCACCCTTTTATGCCCTTTGTCACCGAAGAAATTTGGCAGGCCCTGCCCCACCAGGGAGAATCTATTATGGTGGCCTCTTACCCTAAACCCCTACCGCAGTATGAAGATGAAGCCCTGGAAAAAGAAATGGAAAAGCTCAAGGCCATTATAGTAGCCATTAGGGCCATAAGGTCTGATTACAATCTGCACCCCTCGGCCGAGTTGTCGGTCCTGGTGTTGGCAGAAAGAGAGCCCACACGCAGGCTATTCAGGGAAGCAGAGGAGACTATACGGCTGTTGGCTCGCGTGCGGGACTTACAGTTCATTGAAGATGGTTCAAGACCTAAAGGGGCGGCTTCGGCGGTGTTAGAAGACGCAGAGATCTTTGTGCCCTTGGAGGGTTTGGTAGACGTAGAAACAGAGTTAAAAAAACTGGCCAAAGAAGAAAGTAAAGTCCTAAAAGAATTGGCTCGTGTCCAGGGAAGGCTTTCCAACGATAATTTCCTGAAAAAAGCCCCTCAAGAGGTGGTAGAAAAAGAGAAAGAAAGGGCCCAACAACTGGAAAAAAAACTGTCACGTATTCGTACCAATATTGGCCGATTAAAAGAACTGGCCTAAATAATATTTTTAGGGCGAGATCTATTCCTCGCCCTATTTAGGGCCTAATTAAAGTTTTAAGGCGCTCAAGGAGCACGTAAAAAAGTGGTACGTAAACCAGGGTTAAGACCGTACCTACCAAAAGCCCGCCAATGGCCACTACCGCCAGAGGCGAAAGCCGCTCAAGCCCGATGGCCCTCTCCATGGCAATGGGAAGCATGCCTGCCATGGTAGAAAGGGCCGTCATGAGAATGGGGCGCGTCCTGGCGCGGATGGCCCCTTCTATGGCCTGGTAAATGTTTTGCCCGGCCTTGCGGGCCCGTTCGATAAAATCAAGCAAAAGGATAGAATTGTTCACCACCACCCCTGAGAGAAGAATCATGCCCATGGAGGCAGGCATGCAAAAGTGTCTGCCCACTATAAGAAGCCCCCAGATGGCGCCGATAAGGGCAAGCGGTATGGCTACCATAATGGTCAGCGGGTGTCTGAAAGACCGAAAAGTCGGTACCAGCGAAAAATAAAGCAGGATAAGCGAGAGGATAAGGGCGTTTTTCAAGCGCCCAAAGGACTCCTTCATGGGCTTTATCTCGCCTTCCTGGGATATTTTGACCCCTTCCGGGATGGCAAGGCCTTTAAGGGATTTTTCCACCCCTGCCATAATGTGGCTAATGGCGGCCTTGCGGCGGTACCCCAGGACATCGATAACGGGATTTAAATCCTGGCGCACAATTACGCTTCGCACAAAGTCTTCTTTTACGTGGGCCACTTCCCTTAAAGGCACAGGCCCTTTGGGCGAAGGGATAAGATAGTCCAGGAGGTCTTTTAGTGAGGCGCGCTCATAAGGGGCAAAACGCACGGTGATGGCGTAAGGGTGTTCTTCAGGGATGCGCCAGAGCGAGGCCTTACTTCCGGCAAAGGCCGCAGAAAGCTCCCGGGCTACCACCGCAGGAGTTAGCCCCCATCTGGCAAGCTTTTCGTGATCAAGAAAGAGATGAAATTCTTCCCGGTCAAAATCCCAGGTATGAGAGACACTGGCAAGCCCGCGCACGTGGTAAAGGCGGTTTTCGATTTCTAAGGCAAGCTGATGGATGAGCCGTGGGTCTTTGC
>JALSKZ010000003.1 GCA_026988575.1 Thermodesulfobacteriales bacterium
TTCGGCCTGCCCAAGGGTTAGGTTACCTCCCTTAACGGTATAACAAAGCTAATCGATATCTTTGCGCAACAATTTTTCACCCAAATAATACACTATAAATAGGATCTTCTAGATGGTTCTAGCCTGTAAAAAGGGTGACCTAAAACCAGAAAGGCGGGAGAGTTTTTCCTCCAAGAAAGATGATTCTTCAGGAAGATACGTTTTTAGAAAGCTTAAGGCCTTGGTGAGCAAAAAATGCGTACGTCTTTTCAAGACCTTCCTCTCATGTACTACATAAGCCAAATCATAGCCGGGCATCAATTCCTCGTAGAGTTCTGTTACGGCTGAGGCCTTGGAGAACACCTCTGCCGGCAACTTTTTTATCAGGGCCCGGGAAAGGCCTTCAAGATGTTGTTTAAGTGTCCACAGATCAACCAAACAATAGCTCTTATCAAGCCTTACCGTACGCCCCTGACTCAGAATCAGACCTCCATAGCCTAAAAATTTACGCAGGCGATAGAGAGTAGTTTCCAGGGCATGATAGGCCGAATCCGGAGCTAACTCCGGCCAAAGTAACTCTAAAAGGCGTGCCTTGGGTATCTCTCCATCTGTTATTAGCAAGACCACCAATAACTCTAGAAGACGAAAGGAAGGCCTTTTATCCGTAAGGGTAAGGCCCCTTTCCGTAGAGATCTCCACCCCGCCCAAGATCTTTACCCTTAAGAGATAAGGCCACTTTTGAGGTACATTCACCGAAGGTGGTTTTAACCTGTGTCTTATTATCCATTGTTTCACATATTCGGGATAAAAACCTTGCTCCAGGGCCCTAGTGGCTAAATAGCTCAATAATTCCGTATTGCTCCACCAGAAAAAATTCATGTAATTTTCTCTATTTCCCAAATAAAGCGCGCGTTTCAAAAAATGGGCTCCATATACCTTATCTCCAGAGAGATAAGCCATATAAGACCGAAAAAGGAGCAACTCGAACTGCAACCATTTAGAGCCCCCTTTTTGGACATGAAAATCACAGCGCTTTAGTATTTTGACGGCCCTGGGTAATTGCCCCTTGTAAAAGGAGACCTGCGCCAGGGCTAAATCGATTCTAAATATTAAGGACCTTAGAGCCCTATCTTCTAAGGTCTTTTTAGCCCTGAGGAGATAAAATTCGGCCTGATGGTAGTTTTTTTGTAAAAAAGAAGACCAGCCCCAGAGATAGAAGTTTAAAATTTGCACATATCTTCCTCCCTTATAGGGGTCTAATTTTTGTAAAATAAGCGCTGTCTTTTCCTGTTCTTTATTAAATACGGCCTGGACAAAATAAAGGGCTAAAAAGGGGGCCACCCAGGGACCTGGGGCTGCTTTACAGGTCTTTTTGAGTAAAGTTTCTGTCTTTTGAAAATCACCATAGACCCACAGGGCCTGGGCTGCCTTTATCCATCTCCTCCATAGGAAAGCCTGAATAGGAATATTACCAGCAAACTGAATTTCATCGGCCAGATGATTAAATTTTTTTAAGTTGCCCTGAGCAAAGGCCCTTAGAGCCAATATAAAAAGCACATCGCTCTTGACTATCGGGTAGCTTATTTCGGATAGGCGTTGATAAAGGTTATATTCTATCGTTTTGAGCAGGGGATCTTCAGGGCGGCGCAAGTAAAGGCCCCAAAGATAAAAGGCTTCTCCATGTATTAAAAGATCAAAGATGCTTGTAAGACCTTTGGGCTTTTTGACCGATTCATACCATCGAAGGTAAGGATCTAAGGCCTTTAAGTCTTTTCCAGCAAATATTACGGCCTTTATTAACAAAGGCCACACCATTAAGGCCCCTATTATTTCTTCACGATCCAGAAAACTTTTAAATAGGGAATTGAGTTGGACCAAGGCCTGGTCGGGATGGACAAAAATCTCTTGCTGAATTCTATCTAATTTCTTTTGAAGAGATAAAGTTTTCATAAATTAAATTTAATAATAATAATTATTTAAGTCAAAATTTGCTTTAGTTAGAAAATAGGAGTTATGAAGCAGCTTTTTAAAATTGTGCATAGTGTGCATAGATTGTATGAGATTAGTCGAAGTTGTTCTTGACCAAAAATTTGCTAAAGTAAAGACCCATATCGAAGGGGCCGATATGAAAATTTTGAACAGCTTTTGGGTTAAAAAACCTTTTATCTTCTGGCTTGAAAGATCAAAAACTTTTAAATGAAAAAAGTGGCCCTTAGTAAAAGAGCAACCATAGGAGATGCTGTGCTTGGGGAGGGGCAAGCCCAAGAGCAACCTTCCTTTTTGGGTTCTCAACCCATAATTTCGTTAGAAGAGTACCCCATTGGTCTTTACACCACCACCTTTGAAGGCGACATTATAGAAGCCAACCAGGCCCTGGTAGAAATTCTGGAAGCACCCGACAAAAAGACGCTTTTAGAGAGCAAAAGCACCGATTTATATGTAAATCTGGAGGACCGAAGACGACTGCTAAATTTACTCACTTCTACCACCCAAGTCCGAAACTTCGAAATCAAGATGCGCACCTTCAAGGGGCGTACTATCTGGGTAAATATATCAGCCCGTTTAATCCGCGAAGACGGACGCGCTTATATACGGGGAGCCTTACAAGATATTACGGCTCTGCATTATGCGCAACAGGCCCTAACCGAAACAGAAGCCAAATTCCGAGCCATAAGCGAACTCGCCCCAGATGCCGTGATTATTTTAGACTTACAAGGCCATATTACCTTCTGGAACAAGGCGGCCGAAAAGATCTTCGGCTACAAACAGAGCGAAATTGTAGGCAAAAATTTACATACTTTGCTAGCCAATACTCGGTATACACAGTATTATCAGCGGGCCTTAAAACAGTTAAGAGAAGGCAAAGATCGTCTGTCGGGTAAGTGCTTTCGGTTGAAAGCACAACGAAAAAACGGGGATATTTTCCCCGTGGCTATATCCCACAACCTGATCCAAATAGATCATCACCCGGTATTATTGTGTAATATTCGTGATATTTCTGCCGAAGAAAGGGCCAAGGCCCATATCAAAAAACGCGAAGAAATTCTAAAGGCCCTCAGCTATTTAGCAGGGCTGTTCCTACAAAATATTCCCTTTCAACAGGCCCTTAATCAAGCTGTAGAGCAAATTGGTAATCTATTGAATTTGCATCATATTGTTATTTATCAAATTTTAGAGCAAAAAAAGGGGAATTTTCTTCACATACAGCATATATGGCACCACCAGAAGGATAAAAACGAAAATTTTTTTACCAATGAAGACGCAGTTTTATTAAAAAGTCTACTACTACCACCTACGCACCAAGATGTAATAATCCTTCGTGTTTCAGCTCTTTCGCCAGAAATGCGTCATCTCCTTTTACGTCGTGGAGCACATACGCTGGCTATAAGTCCTATATTTGTTGCAGAGAAATGTTGGGGGTTTATAGAATTTGCAAATGAAAAAGAGAAAAATTGGTCAAATGTAGAACTTTATGCTTTACGCACATTAACTAATATTTTAGGAGTTGCTATACAAAGAGAGTTATTTTCAGAAGAGCTTATAAAAGAGAAAGAACAACTAGATATAACTTTGGCCAGTATAGCAGATGGTGTTATAGTAACAGATACTTATGGTCATATCTTACTCATAAACCAAGGGGCGCAAAAGATATTAAAAGAAAATATTAACCCCAAAGAAAAAGAAATTTGCGTACAAGATATTTTTACAATATTTTATGAAAAAACAAAACAACCAGAAAATATTGTAGAAAGCGTATTACAACACAAAAGAACAGTACGTCCCGTATCAGAAGTTATTTTAAAAAACAAAAAGGGTGAAAAAATACCAATACAAATTGTGGCTTCGCCCATAAAAAATAGAGAAAGACAGGTAGTAGGCGTAGTAATTGTATTCCAAGATATAACTCGCAGAAAACAACTGGAACAAGAAATAATACAACAAGAAAAAACAAAAATATTAGAAATGTTGGCAGGAGGAGTAGCTCATGATTTCAATAATTTATTAGTAGCTATTTTAGGAAACCTCTCTCTAGCCAAACTAAAAAACAAACAAAGCCATATTGACACTTATTTGCATAGAGCACAAAAGGCAGCTAGACAAGCAGAAAAACTTACCCGTCAGCTACTAACCTTTACTAAAGGTGGAATACCAGTAAAAAGGACCACTTCTATAGCAGAGCTATTACATGAGACAGTATCGTTCATCGTTAGGGGCTCAAACGTAAAGATACGCTTTAATATTCCCCAAGGCCTTTGGCCGGTACAGATAGATGAAGTGCAAATTAGTCAGGTAATCCAAAACTTGGTCATTAATGCCCAACAGGCCATGCCTGAGGGAGGCACTATCGAGGTAATAGCCCAAAATCTGGAAATAAAAGAAGACAGCGATGTGGCCCTTCCTCCTGGACCTTATATTAAATTGACGGTAAAAGACGATGGGTGTGGCATCCCCCCGGAAAACCTGGCCCGCATCTTCGATCCCTATTTTACCACCAAAAAAGAAGGAACGGGGCTGGGGCTGGCGGTGGTTTATTCGATCATAAAAAAACATCAAGGGCATATCCGGGTCCATTCTATTCTGGGCCGGGGGAGTTCTTTTGAGATATACCTGCCCGCCGAAAAGACACGCCAAGTACCAGAAAAGACCAAAGCTTCCCCCAGCAGCATATCTAGTCCTGACTCGGGCCTCCCCGCGCGTATTCTCATATTAGACGACGAGAAACTCATTCTAGACACTTTATCGGAAATGCTCTCTTTAATGGGTTACGAAGTAGATACGGCCCTGGAGGGACTAGAGGCCGTCGAAAAGTACCGCAAGGCCTTGGAAAAAGGCAAGCCCTTTGACTTGATCATTATGGATTTGACTATACCTGGAGGGATAGGGGGTAAAGAGGCTATTCAAGAAATACTTAAAATAGATCCTCAGGCCAAGGCCGTGGTATCCACCGGGTACAGCAGTAACCAGATCATTTCTCATTATCAGGAATACGGTTTTATGGGTGTCTTAAAAAAGCCATATTGTCTAGACGAGTTGAAACAACTTCTGGAACGACTCATTCCGAGAGGTCGTTAATTTGGTTTATAAGACTGGCCAGATACGCCGCCCCAAAACCGTTGTCAATATTTACTACCCCTATAC
>JALSKZ010000004.1 GCA_026988575.1 Thermodesulfobacteriales bacterium
GGTGGGAGGGGCGGCCAATCATCGTTTTGGGCTCTCAGACGGGGTGCTTATTAAAGATAACCACATTAAGGCCTGTGGTTCGGTAACCAAAGCGGTGGAACGGGCGCGGCAAAACTTGCCTCACGTCTATCGAGTAGAGGTGGAAGTAAGAAATTTAGAGGAACTAGAAGAGGCCCTGGAGGCCGGGGCAGAGGCCATCTTATTGGACAATATGGATGTTCAAACCCTCCGTAAGGCGGTAAAGATGGCCAGAAAAAAGAGGCCCCAAGTGCTTTTAGAGGCCTCGGGGGGGATTGACCTAGAAAATGTGCGGGCTGTAGCCGAGACCGGAGTAGATCTTATATCCATTGGTAAGTTTACGCACTCTGCCCCGGCAGTCGACCTGAATCTCAAGATAGTCACCCTTGAAACTAATTAAGGCTTTTACTAAGATGCACTGGCATCCAGTGTACCTTTTAGGAGGAAAGAATGGGTCTTGATGAATTAAAGATAAGCCGGGCCATAATAGAGCGTTTTTTTCACAAGTTAACGGAATATTTGGAAACAGACGTGGCCATAGTGGGTGCCGGGCCTTCAGGGCTTATGGCTGCTTACAAGCTTGCCAAAGAGGGCTTTAAGGTGGCGGTGTTTGAGCGCCGTATGAGTATCGGTGGCGGTATCTGGGGCGGGGGCATGATGTTTAACGAGATAGTGGTCCAAGAAGAAGGGGCCCGCCTCTTGAAAGAGATCGGAGTAAAAATACACCAATGGAATGGACAGCCCTATTATACCGCCGATGCGGTGGAAGTGGCCTGTCTTTTGGCGGCCAAGGCCTTAGAGGCGGGGGCCAAGATCTTTAACCTCATAATGGTAGAAGACGTCATGGTACGCGAAGAAAGGGTGGTGGGTCTGGTCTTGAACTGGACGGCCACCGAGATGAGTGGGCTTCACGTAGATCCCCTAGCCCTTCGCGCTAAATACGTGGTGGAGGCCACGGGCCACGAGACCGCGGTTCTAAACGTGATGCAAAAAAAACTGGGAGCCAAATTAAAGACCGAAACCGGGCTCGTTATAGGGGAGAAATCCATGTGGGCCGAAGTGGCCGAAACCCTAACGGTGAATTACACCCAGGAGGTCTATCCTGGGGTTTTTGTAACCGGCATGGCGGCCAACGCCACTTTTGGGGCCTACCGCATGGGGCCTATTTTTGGGGGTATGCTCCTTTCTGGAGAACGGGTGGCGCAACTTATTGCGGAAAGGCTCAAAAAGGAGATTTGAGCACCTTCGAGAGTACCCGGCCAAGTTCTTCTATTTTGAAGGGCTTGGCCACCAAGCCTACAAAGCCATATTCCTTATAATTAGCCAGTACAGGGTCGTTGGAGTAGCCACTGGTCACAATGGCCTTTACGGTTGGGTCTATTTCCAAAAGTCGTGCCAGTGTCTCGGTGCCCCCAAGACCATAGGGTATAGTCAGGTCAAGGATTACGGCCGCAAAGGGTTTGCCCTTTTTGAGATGCTTTTGGTAGACCTCTAAGGCTTCTTCGCCCTTACTTACGCTGGTTACTTTGTAACCCAAAAGCCTTAACATTTGGACCATAACTTTTCTTACCGCCTCTTCATCGTCCATCACTAGTATATGACCGTGCCCCGGGGCCAGGGGTATTTTTTGGGAATCTTCGGCCTGCTCGGTAGTGGCCGGCAGATAGATAGTAAAAGTTGAGCCCTGACCTACTTTAGAATGGGCCAGCATGTGCCCCTGATGGCGTCGGATTACGGAAAAGCATACAGTTAGACCCAGCCCTCGTCCCTCTTGCTTGGTGCTGAAATAGGGATCAAAAATGCGGCTTAGGTGTTCAGGGGGAATGCCTACTCCCTGGTCGGTGATCTCGATTTTTATATATCGGCCTGCCTTTAAGGGTAAGGGGCTTTTTTCATCTAAGATGACGTTTTGGGCCCTTATGGTGATGGTCCCTCCTGTGGGCATGGCCTGGCGGGCGTTTATCAGTATATTCTGTAAGACTTGGGCGATTTGTCCTGGGTCTGCGTGGGCGTTCCATAAGGTGTCTTCCAGGTAATATCGCAACTCTACCGGGGCACCGACTAAGGCAAAAGAAGCTGCTTCGGTAATTAGTTCGTGTATGGAAGTGGCCTTACAAACTGGGGATCCTCCAGTAGCAAAGGTGAGCAGCTGTTGGGTAAGATCTTTGGCCCTTAAGACGGCCTTTTCGGCCTCTTCCAGTTTGTTTAAGGCCTCCCTTTGCCCTTGTTTTACCCGGGCCAGAAAAATATTGCCCAATATAGCGGTCAGGAGGTTGTTAAAGTCGTGGGCTATGCCTCCGGCCAATATGCCCAGGGAATCGAGTTTTTGTAAACGAGCAAGCTCTTCTTCCAGGCGTTTCATGGCGGAAATGTCGCGGAAGACAATCACTACCCCCTTTATCCGGCCGTGGTCGTCTCGAATAGGAGAGGCGTTATCGGCAATAAAGCGCTCTGTCCCGTCTTTAGACACCAGTATGGTGTGATCTGCCAGTCCGCTAATGGTCCCTTCCTGCAAGACCCTTTCTACCGGGTTTTCAATGGGGCTACGGGTCTTGGCGTTTATAAGCTTCATGACCTGGGTCAGAGGTAGTCCCTGGGCCTGGGAAAAAGTCCACCCAGTAAGGTGTTCGGCCACCGGGTTCATTAGCGTTATAAGTCCTTCGCAGTCGGTGCTTATTACTCCGTCGCCTATGCTTTTTAAGGTGACCCAGAGATGTTCTGTTAATTCCTGGATTTCCTTTTCGATTTTTTTGCGGCCACGTAGGTCCCTAAAGATGCCCAATATCAAGGTGCGTTCTGGATAAGTTATGACCCGTGAGGCCACCTCTACGGGTATGATGGTACCATCCTTTTGGGCCAACCAGATCTCCCGAGGTTCAATGATTTCCCCTTTGGAGACGTGTTCTTGGAACATTTGGCTATAGGTTTGGGCCATTTCAGGGGGGTGTAGGCAGGTGTGGTGCTTCCCCTTTAAGGCCTCACGGTCCTGTCCCAATAGCTTTGCCGCCTGATCGTTTAGGTCTACAATAAGCCCAGTGTCTGCGTCGGCTATAACCATGGCGTCGCGGGCCAGCATAAAAAAGTCACGGTAAAAAGAGGGACATAGGTCTTTTTTCAGAAGAATCTCCTTTTAGTCTTCTGGTAATAGCCTTTTGAGGCCCAAATACCGGGGCCCAGACTTTTCTCTAGATAGGGGTTTACAGTCTTTAAGGGTGCGTTCCGCCGCCGATAATTTCAAGGCAAAGGCCAGACAACTGGGTTCGCCACATTCTTGGCAGTTTGTTTGGGGTAAATATTTATAAATTTCTAGGGCCGTTGGGCGTCTTTGGGGAGCCTCTTTGGGAGTGATGCTTTGGCGTTTAGACCACGTTTCTTCTAAAAACTCGGTCACCAAGGTATAGGCCTTACGGGCCTCTTTAAGATCGGCTACTAACTGGACTTCTACCTGATCGGGAGTTACTACCACTTTATATCCTTCTAGCTTGAAACAAAGGTTATTTTCCTCGGGCTCATAGGAAATCACCCGCGAGACCGCGTTGAGATAGGGCAAAAGGGGACGAAGATCTCTTTGGGCCAATATGCGTATCTTATAAGAGGGGAAACCCTTGTGTGGCTTACATATAGCTTGTTCTAAAAAGAAATCTGTTCTCAAAATAGATTTATTATTTTCTTTCATTGTTTAAATGATAGCGGGCAATGTCTTAGCCGTCAATTGCTTTGGTCTACTCTATTTTAAAAAACATTTAAGCCTGGATATAAAAGGGGGGCGGCCCCAAAGGACCTCTTGCGGTTAAAAAACATCTTTAGGCAAAAAAATAGGACCTAGGAGGTCAACAATGGTAGCTAACAGTAGTTTATCGCAGATAAATTTAGTCTTTGCCGTTTGTCAATTAATAAGCCCCTGGGCTAAGTTAAAACGGCTTCTTTTTGTGACAAAAACTTCATAGAAAAAATTCAAAAACTTCAGGAGGTAGGAAGATGGCGGCTATTGTAGTAGGGCACAAAAATCCGGATACTGATTCCATTTGTGCGGCAATTTCCCTGGCTTATTTGAAGAGCAAGATGGGGGTAGAGGCCAAACCCGTGGCTCAAGGCGAACTAAACCCCGAGAGCAAGTTTGTCTTGGAAAAGTTTGGTTTTTCTGCTCCCGAGATCGTTACTGATGCCACAGGGCAAAAGATCTTCTTGGTAGACCACAGTGATCTTTCTCAGAGCCTGGATAATCTGGACAAGGGTGAACTTTTGGGCATCGTAGATCACCACAAATTAGGCGACGTAACCACGCCGAACCCCATTGAAATTTGGGTGTGGCCTGTGGGGTGTACCTGCACGGTGCTCAAGGGCATGTATGATTTCTACGGAGTAGAGATTCCCAAAGAGATAGCGGGTATCATGACTTGTGCCATCCTAAGTGACACGGTCATCTTTAAGTCGGCCACTTGTACAGATACCGACAAAAAGGCCGCGGAAGAGCTGGCTAAAATAGCGGGTATCGATGACTTAAAGGCCCTGGGTCTGGAGATGTTCAAAGTAAAGAGCGCCATTGAGGGTACTCCTATCCGGGATCTGGTCTATCGCGACTACAAAGACTTTAACATGAGCGGCAACAAGGTTGGTATAGGCCAATTGGAAGTGGTAGATCTGTCCTTGCTTGATCCCATAAAGGATGCCCTTTATGAGGAGCTACAGAAGATAAAGGGTGAGGGTTCCTACCACAGCATCTTTTTCATGCTCACCGACATCATGAAGGAAGGAACAGAGCTCCTTATCGTTTCTGATGATCCTTCTGTGGTAGAGAAGGCCTGGGGAGTAAAACCCGAGGGGCGCTCTGTTTGGCTTGAGGGAGTCATGAGCCGTAAAAAACAGGTGGTGCCTAACCTGGAAAAGGCCTTTGCTGGCTAATTTGTAAAGATAAGCAGAGAGGAACCCTAAAAGGGTTCCTCTCTTATGCTTTTATTTGACAATACCTGCCAGAAAGTCTTGGAGGGCCATATCTGATTTGATCTTTTCGGGGATTCCCGAAACCACTCGTATCCCCAGAGATTCTAGCTGTTTTTGCAGCGTTTCAGACAAGGTGGTCGTTAATACGTGGGTGACCACCTGTTCTTTTAGCCATACATCTAAAGATGTATTTTGCGGGAGTTTAGCCACGTCTTTGACCAAGACCTGACCTTTTTCCACGTCATAAAGGGCAAATAAGTCGGCGCTATCTAGGTTAGAAGATACTACAGGGCCGTCTACAGGGATGGCCACACGCATGTAACGTCCCTCTTCTACGTCACGATAGAGTTCTTCCGTAGCCGCCACCACGTTACGCACTACTTCTTCTAAGGCCTCAGCCGTCTTTGACTCGGGGTAGGCGGCAATAACAGGTTTTCCCGCATCACCAGCTAACACTACTCTGGGGTCTACGGGAACACGGCCCAGGAACCGTATACCAAGGTCTTCGGCCAGGCGTTGGCCGCCTCCACGCTTGAAGAGGTCGACTTCTTTTCCACAATGAGGGCAGATAAAACCGCTCATGTTTTCTACCAGTCCCAGGACGCGCATCTTGACCTTCTTGCAAAAGTTGTAGGATTTGCGCACATCAATCAGGGATACCTCCTGGGGAGTGGTTACCAATAGGGCATAGGCGTCGGGTATGGTCTTGGCCACGGTAAGGGGCTCGTCTCCGGTGCCTGGAGGGGCATCGATAATAAGGTAGTCTAGTTTGCCCCAGTCTATATCAGCCACAAACTGGCGAATGGCCGATATCTTTAAAGGTCCTCTCCAAATAACGGCTGAGTCGTCACTGGGCAATAGGGGTTCAATAGAGAGAAATTTTAGGTTTGGTGAGTATACAATGGCCCCTATACGCCCGTCAGGGCGGCGGGGTAGACGTTCGCGACGCATATTGAGCATTTTGGGGATACTTGGGCCATGGAGATCAACGTCTAGCAAGCCTACCATGAAGTCCTGAAGAGAAAGACCAATGGCCAGATTTACTGCTATAGAGCTTTTTCCCACGCCTCCCTTACCAGACATTACCATGATCTTGTGCCGGATCTTTTGTAATTGCTCCTGGAGCCGACGGTCTTGTTGCTCTAAAACAATGTTTTTTTCTTCGCCCGTGGTGACATTTTGCATGTTTTTACCTCCCTAGATTTTCAGACCTCAAAACCTAATAGCTAAGAACAAGTAGAGCAAGTTGCTTAGGCCCTCACGTAAGAAAAACCATTATTTTGCCATTCCACCAGGGCCCTTATTCCTGCAGGCACGGTACCACAGCCTGGCCAGACCTTTTCTTTGGGTATGTTAAAGGCCCTTAGGGCGTTTTCACAGAAAAAGACTTGCCCGCCAAGTTCTAAAAAGGGAGCTAGGTTTTCAGGGATCTCTTCCTCAAGGATGGTTACCCCCTGGGCGTTTATTAGTAGGCGGGCTTCTAGCAGATCTCCTTTGTCGGCACTCTTGAGGAAGTTAAGGGCCATGGTAAGCCCTACAGAAAAACGGTCTTTTTCAGGGATGTGTAGGAGAAGTTTTCCCGTCACGGCTTTTTACCTCCTGCTTTTTTGGTTTAAGTAGATTTATTAAATTTAATAGGCCTTTTACAAGGAAAAAAAGGATATTTAAATTCAGGCCCATGATGCAGTTTGATATAATTACCATCTTTCCCGAATACTTTGTTTCTCCCCTGGAGACAGCGGTTTTGAAAAAGGCCCGCCAGAAGGGGCTGATACAGATAAGGGTGATAAATTTGCGCGATTTTGCCTTTGACAAGCACAAAATGGTAGATGATCGCCCCTTTGGGGGAGGGGAGGGGATGGTCTTTAAGCCTGAGCCGCTGTATCGGGCCATCGACGCTCTCAAAGCAGAGCCGCCTGCCCCTTGGGTAGTTTATTTATCGCCTCAAGGGCGTTTGCTAAATCAAAATGTAGTCAAAGAGCTCTACGAAAAAAGGCGTTTGGTCCTGATTTGTGGCCGTTACGAAGGTATTGACGAGCGCATCCGCGAGTATTGTATTGACGAAGAAATATCCATTGGGGATTATGTAGTCTTTGGGGGAGAAGTAGCGGCCCTGGTCATCGTGGAGGCCGTTTCTCGCTTGGTTCCAGGGGTGGTGGGCTGTAAGGATTCGGTGGAGAAAGAGTCTTTTAGTCAGGGGTTGCTCAAATATCCTCAGTATACACGTCCGCGGGAATTCCGCGGTTGGAAGGTCCCTGAGGTGTTAGTTTCTGGTGATCACGCACGTATTGCCCGGTGGCGACGCCAAAAATCATTAGAAATCACCTTAAAGCGCAGGCCCGATCTCTTAAAGAAGGCCTCGCTCACCGAAGAGGACCGCCAGATCCTGCGTGAGTTGGGGTGGAAAGAATGACACCTTGTGTTTATATAGCTTTGATCCACTATCCAGTAATAAACAAAAAAGGGCGTATTATTGCCTCTTCTATTACGAACTTAGATCTTCATGATATAGCGCGGGTATGTCGTACTTACGGGGTACGGCGCTATTTCGTCGTCCAGCCTTTACGCGACCAGCGAGAGCTGGTTAAAGAACTTTTGACCTATTGGCAGAACGGCTACGGTAGGGTATATAACCCCGATCGACAAGAGGCATTAAAAAGAATAAAGGTAGTGGCGTCTTTAAAAATGGTTTTGACCGAAATAGGAGCTTCGCCGGGTCCTGTTTTAGTGGCCACCGAGGCCCGAGAAGGGTGGGCCAATTTGTCTTTTAGGCAGGCCCGAGAACTAGCAAAGTCTGGGCGGCCGATGTTGCTCCTTTTTGGTACGGCTTGGGGGCTTGCTCCTAAAGTATTACAAATTTGTGATTATGTTCTTGAGCCCTTAAAGGGACAAGAAGACGCATATAATCACCTTTCGGTGCGCTCAGCAGCGGCTATAATTATTGATCGCCTGCTGGGTGAACCATGGTGGCAAAGGGCAGAAGGAGGACAGTAAAATGTTACCCATTATCCACGAGATAGAGCGGAAATATCTTCGTGAGGTCCCCGAATTTCGTCCGGGAGATACAGTAAAAGTCTACTTTCGTATCGTAGAGGGAGAGGACAAGGAACGGGTCCAAATGTTCCAGGGAGTGGTGATCCGTAAGCGTGGTTCGGGCACAGGAGCCACTTTTACGGTACGTAAAGTATCTTACGGCATAGGGGTGGAAAGGACTTTTCCTCTTTACTCTCCGCGCATAGAAAAGATAGAAGTAATTCGGCGGGGTAAAGTGCGTAGGGCCAGGCTCTATTACCTACGGGGACGCACTGGTAAAGCAGCTCGTATCAAGGAGAGACGTTAGCCTTGTTTGGGCAATATCAAGACCGCTGGGATCACGAACGTCATTTGCGTCAAAGTGGTTTTAAATTGATTGCCGGGGTAGATGAGGCAGGCCGTGGGGCCCTGGCTGGTCCGGTGGTGGCGGCGGCGGTTATTCTTCCCGAAGACTTTGAGCACCCAGATCTAGACGATTCCAAGGTCTTGGCCCCGGAAAAACGTGAAGAGCTTTACGTGCTTATTACGCAGGAGGCCATAAGTTACGCCGTGGCCAGTGCCTCTTCCAAAGAGATAGATCACTATGGAATCCTGCGTGCCACCCTAATGGCCATGACTCGGGCCTTGGAAGCCTTAGATCCAAGGCCCCATTTGGCCTTGATAGACGGTCCCTTTACCACGCCTTGGCGTGGTCTCCAAAAGGCCGTCATTCATGGTGACGCATGTTGTCTTTCTGTAGCGGCCGCCTCTATTTTGGCCAAAGTTACCAGAGACCGATTAATGGAAGAGGCAGGTAAAAAATTTCCCCAATATGAATTTTGGCAACACAAAGGCTACGCTACAAAAAGACACTTGGAGGCCTTGCAAGAATATGGCCCCTGCCCGTTACATCGCTTCTCTTTTCGCCCAGTGGCCCAGGCCCAAAAACCCCAAGGCCCTTGGAAGACAGGCCGAAAAGATAGCGGCCATCTATTTACGCCTTAAGGGCTATAAAATACTTTTTCGCAACTGGCGGACCCGCTTTGGTGAAATAGACTTAGTGGCTCAAAGGGGCTCGGTTGTCGTATTGGTAGAAGTCAAGGCCAGGCGTAGCTTGAAACGTGGTAGCCCAGAAGAAGCCCTCACCCCTGAGAAACAAAAACGTCTGTTGCGTCTGGCCGAGTTGTATATATCTCAAAGACCGCTGGCCCCCAGAGAGACTTTGCGCCTTGACGTAATTGCCATTGATTTTTCCTCAAAAAGACCCCAAATTAGACATTACCCAGGGGCTATTAGTTTTTAAAGCTAAGAGTCCTTTCCCTAAGGAGGAAGCCTTACATGAAGCAAAACGAAATTGATACACGTGCACCTGCCCCTAACCGGGGCAAAGAGCGTCGCAGACCTCTGTGGCGGGATAATAAGCTGCCTTCTTTCCGAGAACTATTAAGTCTGTCCAGCCAAGAGGCGGAGAAGAAATTCTCTAGCCTGTCCTTTAAGGATCAACTGCAAGTGGTCTTGGAGACTCCGTGGGAGTTGCGAGAGAAGATCATCTGCCTTTCGCCCCAGGCTGAACGCCTGGTAAAGGGTCTTCCCCCTCAGGAGTTGTTCTGGACCTTAAAAGCGGTAAGCCCTGAGGAGGCCGTTCTCCTCCTGGGGATGGCCAGTCCAGCCCAAATTCAGTTTGTTTTTGATCTGGATTGCTGGAAAAAAGACCGTTTGGCCCTGGATAGAGTGCTGGTCTGGCTGACCCTCCTTTTTGAGGCCACCGAGGATAAAGTAGCCCAGTGGCTACGCACGGTGGATTTTGACCTTTTAGTAACCATCATGAAGCGCTTAATAGACGTGTTCAAACGCCCTGATGACATAGACCTTACCGAAGCAAGAGATTGGCTTCCGCCTTATACCCTTGATGATGTCTATTTTGTGGGTTTTAAGCTTGACAAATTCGAACCCCTTATTAGGCGCTTAATAGAGATTTTGAGGGAAATAGAACCGCACAAATACAGAGACCTGATGGAATCGGTAATTTGGGAATTGCCGGCCGAAGTAGAAGAAGCGGCCTATCGCTGGCGACGGGCACGTCTGGCCGATTGGGGAGTGCCGGATTATTTTGAAGCCCTAGATATATACGCTCCCCTCCCTCCAGGACGGATTAGAAGGGTTGATCCCCGTTATCTCCCTCTCCCTTCTGAGACAGAAGAGGTAGTTCCACCGGCATTTTTGCCTGCTGTACAAACAGAAGAGGCCGATTTTCTAAGTGAGACCCTTTTACATCTTCGCGATGTACAGCAAATAGACCGGATTAAAAGGGAGCTTGCCTGGATTATTAACAAGGTCCTCATGGTCGATGTGGGCACCATCGATGATATAGAAGAGGCCCAAAAAGTACTGGACAAAGTGGCTGGTTATTTGAATATTGCCCTGGAGTATTTGGCTCATCGAGACCCCCAGAAAGCCGCTCAATTTATGGAAGCACATTTTCTGGAAGATATTTTCCGCGTAGGCCAAGGGCTTATCCTTGATCTACGTCGCCAGGCTCGAGGTATCATTACCCGTGCAGATATTGACCCGCGGTCATTCAAACACCTTGATGAACCCTATGCCTCTTATTTTAAGGGCGTAATGGCCAGCGAGGCCCACAGGATAAGGCTTTTTATCCCAGACAAAGAGGGCACAGCAGAGGAATATCGCCCCTTTAAGACCCTGGGGGAGATTGACCGGGTAAGAAAAGTCTTGCTGGAAATAGATTACTGGGCGCCCTTGATACAAAAGGCCTTTGGTAAGCCTCCTCTTTGGGTCTCCGAGCTGGTGCTTAAAAAGACAAATCTCCTGGAGCCGGCTGATTTAAAGTGGTCCACGCTGATACTAACGGCTCTGGCGAACTGGTTGCTCAAACAAAACTTTGTCTTTGAGGCCGTAGACGAAAAAGAATATCCCCGCGTTTTGGGGCTTATTATGGAGCGTAGTAAGGGCACCCAACGAGGCCAGATAAAAGAAGAGATACGAAGGGAAGTGCTGGAGAATTTTGCGGCCCTGGCTAAAGAGGCGGGCCAGCCCGTGGAAAGAGATCTACTGGAGAGCTTTATCAACTTTTGTCTCTTCCGTTGGGAGGAAGAATTTGCCTTTGCCGACGAGAGCCTGCCTCCTAATCCGCGTTATGTACAGAGTATCCTGATCGAACTCAAGGAATAATATGTCAAAGATTGATATCCCCCCGGTTTGGGAGCAGGCAGTGGCTTATGTGGCCTCAAAGGTCCCGCAGAGGGTCTTATTGTTAGGGGCCACGGATACCGGCAAGAGTACTCTTGCGCTCTATCTGGCCAAATATCTGCTATCTAAGGGCCTTTCTGTGGCCTTGTTAGACGCTGATGTGGGGCAAAAAGACGTCGGCCCGCCAGCCACTATTGGCCTAATCCACTTAAAGAGTGTTTTGTCCCCCCTTAGCCCTCCTCTTGCCGCTGAGGCCTTATATTTTGTGGGCTCGGTAACTCCGGTAGGGCATATGCTCCCCTTGATAGTAGGGACCAAGAGGCTCCTTGAACGTAGCCAGGCCCAGGTGACCATCGTAAACACCACCGGGCTGGTTAAGGGCCCAGGGGTGGCCTTAAAGAGTTTTCAAATAGAGAACATTCAGCCAGAGTTGATCTTGGCCTTGCAACGCCAAGGAGAATTAGAACCTATCCTTGCGGGTTATAAATATTTGGAAACGCTCAGATTACCGGTGCCAGACAAGGTTAGTCCCAAGAGTCCCTTGATACGCCGGGCCCGACGACAGGAGGCCTTTAAAAGGCACTTTAAAGGGGCCAAATCCATAAGTTTAGATGGGGAAAGGCTCATTTTACAGCGTGTGCCGCGCCAGGGACTGCGCGTCGGACTACTTTGTGCGGTGGCCAATAAACAAGGAGAGACCCTGGCCCTGGCCGTTATTCAAGGCCTGGAAGAAGGGGGCCAGAAACTAAAGATTTTCACCCCTGCGCCGGAAGAAGATATTGCCGTACTAATATGCGGCTCCATGGGGCTTACCCCCTTGGGAGAGGAAAGGCACTTTTGCTCCAGGTATACTAGAACAAGATCTTTCCCCTCTCGGCGACGTCGTAACCGCCGAGTTTCTCTACCTCGCGGGCAAAGGTTTCCTCCCGTAAGATCTCGTAAATATAAGCAAAGGCCTCGGTCTCCCAAAAGTCGTTTCGGACCAACAGATCATACCGTTCCCGAAACAGAGGGATAAAACACAGGTCAAGGAGTTTGGCCGCGGCCTTTATACCCAAGCCCACGTCGGCCTGGCCAGTGGCCACGGCTATGGCCACGCCTAGATGAGTGGTCTCTTCGGTTTCGTATCCTCTGATATCCTCGGCCCGGAGCCCCTCCTTCTGGAGGTAATAATCAAGCAGCACCCTTGTCCCCGAACCTGGCTGACGGTTTATAAACCTTACGTCTTTACGGGCCAGATCGCGCAGGGATTTTATGCCCTTGGGGTTATCTTTGGGTAGGAGGAGGCCTTGTTCGCGCCAGGCAAAATGCACCAGTCGGGCTATGGGTTCTTTTAGGTAGCGCTTTAAGTAGGGGATATTGAATTCGCCGGTTTCTGGGTCAAATAGGTGGGTGCCGGCCATATGGGCAAGCCCGTCTCTTACCGCCAAGATTCCCGACAAACTACCTACATGGGCCAGAGATAAGTCGTATTTGGGGGCCCTTTGATGTAGAAAATGGGCCAAGAGATCCAAGGCCAAATCGTGACTGCCCACTACCAAAACGGTATTTTCAAGTCGTCTTTCCGGTCGCAGTAGTTCTACCTCCATTTGTTCTCCCGGAAGAATTCCCTCACTGTGGGGCGGAATGCGTACGATACCTTCGGCACGGGTCAAAGTCGAAATGACTCCTGCTCCTCTTTTTACAGGCAAAAAGACCCTTTTCCCGGCGACTTCCCCTACTTTGACGCGTAAGAATTCGGTAAGCCCCAGGCGGCTTGGGACCTTGCGGGCCGAAAAGGCCTTGACCTTTGGACGGGGCGGGAGCCCAGCACCCAACATGGCCTCAAAAACTGGTCGAACCAGGGTTTCAAAGGCCATCACGGCCGAGACCGGATAACCAGGGATCCCAAAGACGGGGGTATCCTTGACCAGGCCAAAGATGACTGGTTTGCCCGGCATAATGGCCACGCCATGTAAAAGCAGGCGTTGTTCTTTTACCAGAGCGGCCGTGTAGTCTTTACTGCCTGCAGAGGAACCGGCCAGTATGGCAATTAGATGGGGCCTCTCTTCTAGGGCCTTATAGAGGGCCTGCCTTAGGGCCGTATAATCGTCAGGCACTATAGGCCATATTTCGGCCTCTCCCCCCCATTGCTCCACCAGGGCACTCAAGACGGTAGAATTGAATTCTACTGTCTTACCCTGGGCCAAAAGATGATCTTCGGCCTTTTCCGCAGGCAATATCTCGTCTCCTGTGGGAATAAAGATGACCCTGGGGCGTTCTTTGACCAATATCTTTAAATGCCCTGCGGCCAGTAAGGCACCCAGATCCCAAGGGGCTAGACGGTGGCCTGAGGTAAACATCAATTCACCAGCTACCAGATCTTCTCCAACCTTACGTACATGTTGCCACGGATAGGCGGGTTTGCGGATTTCTATAGTCTCCTTTGTGGGAAAATGTACGTCTTCGATCATGATTACCGCGTCTTTGTCCTGGGGGATGGGGTCACCGGTATTTACGGCGATGGCCTGCTGGCCAATCTTGAGGGTTAAAGGGTTTAGGTCGCTTGCGCGGAAGGTCTCTTCGGCCCTGACTGCAAAACCGTCCATAGCGGCGGCGTTAAAGGACGGCAACGAACGGCGTGCAAAAAGGGCCTGGGCGGTGACTCGTCCGTCGGCTTGGCGTACGTCAATTTCTTCGGGCCTTAGGGCCTCAGACCACGGATAACTCTCTAAAACGAGCCTTTGGGCCTCGGACAATTCCTTCATACGCAGATAAAAATTTCTCCTCATGTGCTTCTCCATAGTTTTTTGCCTTCTAGTCGTTTATGGGGAAATGTGCTGGTACACTCCGCGCTGGCCAAGGCAAATTTAACCAAAAAACACGTTAAAGAAAATATATTTGCGTAATATTTTGGTTTGTGCCTTTTTTTGACCCCCATTAGGTCTCTTTTTGTGCACTTTATTCTTTTTGGGCATTGCCTTTTGGGGAGCGCAACGAATGCTTGACAAAGAGAACGGCTTTTATATAGACTCTCTAGCGATCAGTTTCGTCGGTTGGTATGTGTTTTTTGAGTAGTGCAAAAATATAGTTTAAAACTTTCTATGTTAACAAAAATTAAAGAAATTAGGTGCAAAACACAGGTGTATGGCCCATATCGCCTCAAATATTACTTTTATCTCTATTGCCTGTTTGGAGGCGGTGGGTAAGAAAAGCGCATACCTTATGTAAAGGAGTGGTATGATGAGAAGCCCTGCGGTCAAGGAGATGTCTTTTGTATTTTGTCTCTTGTTAGCGTTTGTTTTTTGTTCAGCGGCCTCGGTAAAGGCTACTGCCGATGAGGAAGACTGTCTGATCTGTCACCGTTATCCAGGTCTGGCCCGCATTGATCAAAAGACCGGTAAATTACGTTTATTTTATGTAAATCCAAACCTCTATAGTGAATCAGTGCACTCCCGTATCTTGTGCCGGTATTGTCATGTAGGTTTAGATGTCATTCCTCACAACAATGTTAAAAAGGTCAATTGTGCTAACAAGTGTCACCTGAAGGAGCCTTCTACCGGGAAGGAATTTTCGCACGAAAATATTTACGGTCGTCTAATCCACAGTGTGCACAGTCCAGGGCAACCGCCTCACCTAAAGAAATATCCCCAAGATTTTCCCCGTTGTGCAGACTGTCACGTGAACCAAATTTATAGACCTATAGCCGACCTAAAGAGTATGAAGCCCGGTATAAACAAGGACGCCCTTAGGAGGTGTATGGGGTGTCACCGAGATAAGAAATGGACCAAACACTTCTACGAACACTTTGCGCACCGGATGCACAAGGCAAGGAGTCCTAAGGAGTTAGTGGATCTTTGTATGGCCTGTCATTCGGATCCTGTACGTATGGCAAGGCACGGTCTTGAGCCGGTCTCGGGTTATAAAGACACCTTTCACTGGAAGGCGGTACTTTATGGTGATCCAAACGCCCCTGATTGTCTGAGCTGTCATGCTCCTCCAGGGTTTGGGATAGACGTACACAGTATGGTGCCCATAGACAATCCTAAGTCGCCTTTGTATCCCAAAAACCGTCCCTTAACCTGTGCTAATCCTTACGGGACCCAGAAGTGTCACCCTGGGGCCACTTATAAGTTTGCCATGGGTAAGATCCACCGTCTCCCCATCACCCTAAGGGGGGGCGTAGGTCTAGTGAGTCCGGCAAAATCAAAGGCCCTAGCCCCAGGTGTTAAAGAGGAGGCCCTTTCTTCGAAAGAACTGATGCAGCGCAAGATCTATTATCTGGTAAAAGTGGTCTACACCTTACTCATTACCTTTGTAGTGGGCGGTATGATGGTCCACCAGATGATGGACTTTTACCGTACCCTCAAGAACCGAGGGCATCATTAATATATAGACACCAAAATTTTAAAAGTGAGGATGGGAGATATGCAGAAGAACAACGTTTCCAACATCGATCCACGTAATCAATATGTTGTTCGGTTAAATGGGCATGAACGGTTACAACACCTTTTGACGGTAATAACCTTTTTCCTCTTGGTGGTAACCGGTTTTCTCTTAAAGATTCCGGAAGAATGGATACTGAAAATAGGGGGTAAGATTGGGCAGAGCTTTTACGATTACCGGACGCAGATTCACCATATTTCAGGTGCCTTAATGATTGCCACCTGTTTCTACCATATCTTTTACTGCATCTTTCACCCTGATGGGCGACAGTTCGTAAAGGATATGATTCCTACTAAAAAAGACGCCATTGATATCGTTCAGAATATCTCTTACTTCTTAGGCAAGCGCGATGAGCCCCCCAAGTTTGACCGCTTTGACTACAAAGAAAAAATGGAATACCTGGCCTTGGTGGCTGGTACGATTATTGTCTCGGTAACCGGTATTATTCTGTGGTTCAATACCCATTTTAGCCTCTTTGCCGTAGACTTATCCGATCTTATCCACACCATGGAGGCCACTTTGGCTACCATGGCCATTATTGTATGGCACTTTTATGCGGTGCACTGGAAGCCTGGCAAATACCCCATGAGTTGGATATGGCTTGACGGAAAGATGCACATATTCGAAGTGTTGGAAGAGCATCCCCTTTGGTATGAACGCCTGGTAAAAGAAGGCAAGGTAGTACCTCTATCTGAGGAAGATCTAAAGGCCTTGCACGCCATGCATCACCACCCCGAACCCAGTGGTTTTAAGCGTTTCTGTAACTATCTTCTCAAATTATTGGCTATCCCCTCCATCATATTCTTTATTGGTGTATTTCTTTTCTTGGCCAAGCTCCTCTATTTTCCTTCTCAGGCGGCCTCCGAGATCAAACAGGCGCAGTTGCTCATTGGTAAGCAGGTTAAGGAAGAGACAGAGGCCCGCAAATGGATGGGACACTTCCACAACATCGATAAGACCATTTACCTTAAGCTGCCTCATCCTCCGGTGTGCATGAAGTGTCATGGTCTCTATCCGCACTCTAAGTCTCCTGAGATTCGTTCCTTGCTCAATATGCATACTTATTTCTTTGCCTGTGAAGTGTGTCACGTACGCAAAGACTCGTTGAAAGGTAAGGTAAAATTCGTGTGGTTTGATAATAAGACCGGGGCTGTGGTAAAACAGCTCAAAGGCAATAACGGTGTCTATGGGGCTATGTTGGTCCCTGTGCTGATTACTGCAGACGGGAAAAAGATCCGTATGGATCAAATGAACAAAGACTTCGTCGAAGAATACTTAAAGGTGAAGGATAAACTTACGCCTGAGGAACAGGCCAAGGCCAAGGCCTTGTTGCATCGACACCTTTCGCGTAAGCCTGTCCAATGTAATGAATGTCACCGCAAAGATGGGTATCTCAACTTTGTGGCTATTGGCTACAGCCCCGAGAGGGCCAAGAGCCTCTACCGGACCGAAGTAGCACGGATGATCGGTCGTTACATGAAGTTTTACTTGCCTACAATGTTTGATCCCAATCTCATGCGTGAGCAGCGTTTGCGTCAATTGCACCAGAAGAAGGCCAAATAGGGTTAAGGGATGCGTCGCCACCGTTTATTCTTTAAGGACGAGAGAAAGGGGTGGCGGCGCCTCTTGGTAGACACCAAGGGGGGCCGTGTGTGTCTAACGGTCCTCCTTTTTTTATCCTTTTTTCTCTGTTTTGCTCAGGGTAGTTTGTGGGGGGCGGAGAAGGAGGCTTCGGGTCGCCCAACGGATAAAAAAGATCACCAGAAGGTCAAGCAACCCCCTTTGCCTATTTATCGTTACCGCCTTTTGTTTGTCCTCAAGGGGTTTAAGCTTCCCAGCGACGTTGCCCTTGGTCCTCAGGGCTGGATCTATGTCTTGGATGGTACGCAGAATCTAGTACGCATATTTAACGCCAAGGGTAAACCTCTTTTTACTCTTGGGGGCGATAAACTACTGAAATGGCCTTTGGGCCTTGCGGTGTCGGCCAAGGGTGAGGTCTTAGTAGCCGATTCAGGCAACCATAGGTTGGCCTTATTCCCGCCAGGGGTCAATGAACCCCATTACATACCAGTGCCTGCTCCCCCCTTGGGTAAACCCTCGGATCCCACGGATGCTGGGTTTGAGATTGACGGCAAGACTTACATAGCAGTAGACAACGATAACCACCGGGTGCTGGCCTTGGATTATAACGGCAAGGTGATCTGGGCTACCGGACAAATGGGACGCAATCCCGAAGAGTTTCGTTTTCCTTTTCTCATGGACATCGATCAGCAAGGGTATATTTATGTTGTAGAAGTTATCAATACCCGCGTGCAGGTGTTGGACCGAAACGGACATTTCGTGAGGTTTATTGGGGGCTGGGGGATTGATCCGGGACAATTCTATCGACCCAAAGGTGTAGCGGTAACCAAGGACGGGCGCGTTTTTGTCTCCGACAGCTACGTGGGGGTGATACAAATCTTTACCAAAAAAGGCAAATTCCTAGGGGCTGTAGGGGGTCCCAAGGGAAAGCTCTGGCGGTTTCATACCCCGGTGGGGTTGGCGGCGCGGGGTGATCGCCTCTATGTGGTAGAGATGATCAAAAACCGTGTTTTGGTATTACAGGCCATTAAATAAGATAGTCCTATGAAGAGCTTTTTGGGCTTAATAACCGGCTTATTCCTTGTATGTCTTTGGGTAGGAGGGGCAGGGGCGGTAGAGCTAAAGCCTAGTCCTACGCGTGAATGTGCTATCTGTCACTTTCGGTGGATGGAGCCCTTTTACTACGAAGAGAGAGGTACTCCTTTACATCCCCTGCAGGTAAACAAGGTTGCTGGTACAGAGATGATGTGTTTCAGCTGTCACGATGGGTCCACAGAGGACTCGCGGGTAAAGGTCTGGCTTCGGGATCGCCACAAGGTCAATGTAAAACCCTCTAAAAACGTACGCATCCCCAAGATTTTCCCCCTTTCGCCCGACGGTAAAATAGTGTGTTCTACATGTCATTCGGCCCATGGTGTGCCTACAGATACCAGCATTGAAAGGGTGATTTTTCTCCGTATTTCCAACAACGATTCCATAATGTGTGAGCTCTGCCATGTTCAGCAGACCAAGCAGGGATGTAACCATCCCATTCATACAGGGGATCGGCCTATTCCTAAGAAGCTGATCCAGGCGGGTGCGGTTTTGTCAGTAACCAACCCCAAGCACGTTATCTGTGAAAGCTGTCATACGGCCCACGGAGGTATAGAGAAAAACTTTATTTTAAGGGTTAGCGATTCTACCCTTTGTAGTACCTGTCATCCCAAGAAACGTATAGAGACAGAACCCAAGCTTGTGCGGCGCAAGAACCACCCTTTGTTTGTCAAATTCCATGAACGTCACGGGGCTATTAAGCTCTATGCAGGAAGGCAGGGCACTGTACAGTGTATTTCCTGCCACAAGGTCCACCAGCCCAAGGCCAAACAAAGGCCCTACAAGCTGTTGGCCGCCCCTATTGTTAATTCTCAACTCTGTCTATTGTGTCATTACGACAAGGCTGTCCCTGGTAAAAATCACCCCATCCGAGTGGCCTTTAAGCCCAGCCCAGGGAACAAGATCAAATTTTTTACAGGCCCTAAAGGGACTCTTCAGTGCTTGACCTGTCACGGTATTCACCAACAGAAAGATCATCCTCACGCCTTGGTGGCGGAACGTTCTCCCCTCTGCCGGGCCTGTCATGCCCGTGATTTTTGGGTGGAGAAGACGGACCATGATTTAAGGATCACGGCGCCCAAGGAGAAGAACGTGATAGGGGAGGACTTAAAGACTGGAGGGGTATGCAGTGCGTGTCACATACCGCACAAGGCTACAGGGCCTTATTTATGGGCGCGTAAGATAGGGAAGAAGAATCCGACGCCGTCGGATTTATGTCAGACGTGTCATCGAGAGGGAGGTATAGCGAAGAAGAAGACCGTAGGTAGATACACACATCCGGTGAACGTGGCGATGAAGGAGAAGCCAGCAGGTCTACCCTTGTTCAAGGTAGGCAAGGAGAAGGACTTGCTGGAGTGTGCCACATGTCATAATCCGCACCAATGGCGGCCTGGTGTGGCCAAGAAGGGCCCGGGTAAAAATACCGAGGGTACGGAAAATACTAGTTTTCTCCGTAAACCCAATCTGAAATACCCCCGTCTGTGTGGAACCTGTCATTACGACAAGGCCTATGTGACAGGTACAGACCATGACTTACGTATTACGGCCCCCAACTACGTGAATTTACAGGGTAAACCCATTAAGAAGTCTTCTCCCTGTACTGCTTGTCATGGTGTGCATCAGGCCAAGGAAAAGGTCTATCTTTGGGTGGCCCCCTTAGGAAAGGGGCAAGATTACATTGAACAGACGTGTTATGGGTGCCACAGTAAAAATGGCCCCGCCGCTGATAAGACTGTACCTGTAGGTTCCCATCCAACCAAACTTTACTTTGGATACCATAAGAAATACCTTTCCTTGGTGTTAGTGAAAAATATACCCCTATTTACCAAAGACGGACGAGAGTCGGTAAAAGGTGAGATTTCCTGTGCTACTTGTCATGACCCGCATATATGGGATGATACAAATCCCATGCGGGTACCTTGGAAAAATATCGAAGGTAATATAACCAATAGTTTCTTACGCAAACGTTTGCATCTCATGGAGAATTTCTGTTCTATTTGTCATGGTCCTAGTGCTTTGTTCCTATTTAGGTTCTATCATGATAAAGAGATGAGAGAAGAGCTCCATCGTCATAAGATTCCTTTGATTCAACGGTTGAGGTAGGGCATGCGGATAATAAGGCTATGGTTGATTGCTTTTTTATTATTGGCTAGCAGCTTATTTGCCCGTACGGTTTCGGCCAAGGAGCTTGCTTGTCCTGGGCATGAACAGTTCCAGTGTGGCAAATGCCATAAAATTGATAGTCAAGGTAAGGTAGAAAAAACTCTGATCTATGGCCCTGATGTAGAGCGGCTTTGTGCAGAGTGTCACAAAAACGTCATGGCCCATCCAGTTAATGTCAAGCTAAAGAGACGTTCTGTATTGTTTGTGTTGTTGGGACTGCCCTTGGGTAAAGGTCCATATAAAGGAAAGGTCGTTTGTACTACCTGTCATGATATTCATTCCTTTCGAGACGATGTTTATTTACTACGCGGTCAAAGTTATGGCGAAAGCGAACAAGATGAACAAGAGCAAAATTATTACGCCACTTTGTGTGTGGCTTGTCACGCCGAAAGTTTTCTAAAACATGATCCTCACGGGCAAAAAAAGCAAGACTGCACTTATTGTCACCTGGTCTCTACCAAAAGGGTAGCTACTTCTTCGAAGCTAAAGGCCTTTTTAGACCGTTATTCCTGTACCCCGTGTCATCAGGATGTAGTATGTGCCTTAGATCCAGGGTATGATCCCTTTGGTGACCCGAAGGTTCGGCAAAAAGCAATAAAAATGGGGATTAAGCCGCCTGAAGGGCCAGCGGTGTGTTCGACCTGTCATGACCCCCATGACAAAAACAAGGGACACAAATTTTTGCGTCCTTACTATTACTCCTTGGTATATATTTCTCGGAGTGTAAATCCGCACTGGAAAAAGGGTTTTTGTCGTTGTTGTCACCAAAAAGAGCCTGGAAAGGGAGGGGCCTACCTAAAAGACCAGGATTTTAACCGCTTGTGTCAGAGGTGTCACGATGACCGATTTGCCCGGGCCGATATACACCCGGTAGGGATAAAGCCCAGGTTGGTGAAGGTGCCGCGGGATATGCCCTTGCAAAAAGGGGTACTTACTTGTGAAACCTGTCATAATGCCCTTTATCAATGTTTTCTTAGCAAAGAAGTGTATAAACAAAATCCTTTATTCTTAAGGCGTTCAGGGCTTCCGCGTTATAAGTTCTGTTTTCTCTGTCATGAGCTAAAGGCCTATCAACGTTTAAATCCCCATGAGCACCAGATAGACAAAAATGGTCGTCTAAATCAAAAACGGTGTCTAATCTGTCATAGTTCTTTGCCTGATGTGGAGCATATCAAAGGGGCAGCTAAGGTACACTTTACGGTGAAGGATCCTGACGAGTGTTGTAGAGGGTGTCATCCTGGTTACGATAAATATCACCCGGCAGGCTATACCCATGTAGGTGTGCGCCCTTCTCCCAAGATCATGAAGGCCATCAAGACCAGTATTCAAAGGTTAGGGGTGGAAGTGCCTCTGTTTCAGGGGCGAATAATTTGTGCCTCTTGCCATAATCCCCATGAAGAGGGTGTTATAAAGTTTAAGGCCGCGGCTACCGGCAGTACCCGGGTGAATAAACTTAGACTTCCGGCAACCATGGAGATGTGTGTGGCCTGTCATGCGGATAAGAGCTTTAAAAAAGGGACTTATCAGTTTTATCCTAAACGATAGAGAGATTTTGCTTTCCGTCTTTTTGGGTTAAGATTGCCCCCATGTCCACAGGTTATCTCGTTGTAGCTCAGCGGCTGGCGCGGATGAAGGAGGTACTGTCTAGGCGTCAGCCGGATTTACGCCTTTTTTTAGAACGGGTAGTCAATTACCACAATGTTAGTGCCATCTTGCGTACCGCTGATGCTGTAGGGGTTTTTCATGTCCACTATTTCCATCCGGATCACTTGCCCATAAACGAGGCCATATCCTGTGGGGCCCACAAGTGGCTATTTCTGCACCAGGAGCAAGAGGTCACCGCCTCCTTGGCCCGCTTAAAGGCCCAGGGGTATCAACTGGTGGCCACAGGGCTTTTCCCGGAAGCGAAGTTTTTTCGAGAGGTGGATTATACGCGCCCCACGGTCATCATTGTCGGCCACGAACTGGAAGGTATCTCCGAGGAGGTACGCAAGTGTGCCGATGTGTTGGTTAAGATACCCATGTACGGCATGGTCCAGAGTCTCAATGTATCGGTGGCTACCGCGGTGATACTTTACGAGGCTGAAAGACAGCGTCGGGCCAAGGGCCTATATGACAGGTGTCGCCTTGGTGAAGACGAAATAAACGCGGTACTTGAAAAGTGGGCCCATGAAATGGTGGTGAGAGAAAAGGCCCGCGGACGTCTATAGCCCTAAAAATGTCTCGGAAGTACCTTTTAACGGTACCAGAGGGTATAACAGGCAAAAGGCTAGATGTATATCTAGCAGAGACTATTTCTGAACTAACTCGTTCCCAGGCCAAACGTCTAATCTTAGAAGGAAAAGTCCGGGTGGGAGACCGTTGTGTGCGGCCTAAGTATCTGGTCACCCCTGGGGAGCATATCTCGGTGTGTATCCCCCCTCCAGTGTCCCTAGAGCTTTGTCCTGAAAGAGATGTCCCCTTTGAAATAATTTATGAAGACAGGGATATAGCAGTAATAGACAAACCAGCAGGGCTGGTAGTGCACCCGGCAGCCGGGCATTACCAAGGTACTTTGGTTCATGGTTTGTTAGCCCGCCTAAAGGACCTCTCTGGTATTGGGGGACAATTGCGTCCTGGTATTGTTCACCGCTTAGACAAAGACACTTCGGGCCTTTTACTAGTGGCCAAAAACGACTTTGTGCACCAAGAGCTTACCGAGCAGTTTAAGGCGCGAGAGATAAACAAGGTCTATCTGGCCCTGGTCCACGGGGTCCCTTCCGCCAGCAGTGGCCAGATATGCTTTCCTATAGGACGGCACCCGGTACATCGCAAAAAGATGAGTATCAGGGCCCCGAGGTCCCGGGAGGCCAAGACGTTGTGGTGGGTTAAGCGGGTTTTTCGTGGAGCAACCTTGTTGGAAGTCAGACCCCTTACCGGACGTACCCATCAGATACGCGTACACCTAGCTGCTATAGGACACCCCATAGTCGGGGACAGGCTTTACGGGGGGGCTAAACCACATGGCCCAAAGGCCCCAAGACAGATGCTTCACGCCCACAAATTGAGCTTTACTCACCCTGGCACCCGGAAAAGGATGGTTTTTGAGTCCCCTTTGCCTGCAGATTTTCAGGCAGTATTAAAAGAGCTTTGTCCCGCAGAATAGGTGAAAGAAGTAAGAGTTGGTGTTACCGTTAAGGCGCTATGGATAAGAACGTGGGAAAAGAATATAGCCAAGGTGAATTATTTGTCCTGCCCGGGGCACCTAAACCAAAGATTGTCCCCCGGTCTGAACACCCTATATCGCGCAAGAATATCTCTGTGGAGGCCTTAAAAGTACTCTATAGACTTAAAGATCATGGTTACTTGGCCTATTTAGTCGGCGGCAGTGTACGGGACCTCCTTTTGGGGCTTACCCCGAAAGACTTTGACGTGGGTACCGATGCAAGGCCTGAAGAGATCAAAAAGATTTTTCGCTGGAGCAGGATAATTGGGCGCCGATTTAGGCTGGTTCACGTATACTTTAAAGGGGGGAAGTTTATCGAGGTAGTGACCTTCCGGGGCCCGGAGTGTGCCGAAGAAAACGGTGTAGAGGTATACGGTACACCCTATGAAGATGCCTTTCGGCGAGATCTCACCATAAACGCCCTTTTTTACAATATTGCTGACTTTTCCATTATTGACTTTGTGGGAGGTATAGAAGATCTGCGGGCTGGTATTATCCGGGTCATAGGCCATCCGGATCAGCGTTTTGTTAGAGACCCTGTACGTATGATGCGGGCCATCCGTCACGCCGCCCGTATTGGTTTTCAAATAGAGCCGTTAACGTGGGAAGGTATTCTTCGCCACCGGCAAAAGATAAGTCTATGTGCCCCTATGCGGGTACGTGACGAGTGGCTGAAAGACGTTTTAGGGGGCTGGTCGGCTCCTTGGGTGGAGCTCATGCTAAAAAGTGGCTTATTTGGTGAGGTGTTCCCGGCTTACCAAAAGGTGTTGAATCGATCTGGTGAAACAAAGGCCCTTTTGGTGGGCCTTCTTGCGGAGATGGACAAAAAAATAAGGAAAAAAGCCCTTACTCCCCCCCAGGCCTTGGCCCTATTTCTTTATCCCTTTGTGGTGGGCAAGGGCCGGGTGGAACAAATCCCCCAAAGGGCCTCTCGACCCTACGAGCTTATTCGTAAGGAAGTGGCCCATATATTTTTCCCCTATGATTTCAAAAAAGAGCTCTTTGAGAATACCGTACAACTTTTAACGGCTGTATGGCCTATAAAATATCATCTATTGTTTAGTAAAAAGATGCCCAGGCGTCTGGCCAAAAAGAGTTATTTTGCCGAGGCCCTTACTATTACAAAGGTAATCCTGAAACTAGAGCGAAAATTATTTAAAATGGAGATAGAAGACCTGAGGAGTAAACGCCGTGGTAAAGGGGTAAGGAGGGCCTAATATGCCGCATTATTTAAGTTCTCAAGGCCTTCAATTTCTAAAAGAAACGGCCCTTTCGCGTACCCAGTGGCGCCCAAGAGAGGTTATTACTCCTGCTCCTATGTTTAAAGAGTATGCAGAGGCGCCCAAAATAGCTTTGCCCAGACCAACTTTTCCCGCCGTAGACCTGTTTGAGGCCCTTATTCGTAGGCGCTCTGTAAGAAACTATCGTAAAGAGCCGCTAAATATAGAGGATTTAGCGCTCCTGTTATTTGCCACCCAAGGGGTTACCGCCAGGGCAGGGGGTTATCTCCTGCGTACGGCCCCCTCGGCCGGGGCCCTCTATCCTATAGAGACTTATCTATGTGTGCACCAGGTTGACGGGTTGCCCTGCGGCCTTTATCACTTTGCCGTTGGTCGTTTTAGCCTAGAAGAATTGCGCCTAGGTCCTTTAGCTTCAGAACTGACGGCGGCTTGTCTAGGCCAGAGTATGTGTGCCAAGGCAGCAGTAGTGTTTATTTGGACAGCAATACCTCGGCGTACCATGAGTAAATATGGCAGCCGGGGTATGCGCTACGTCTTTATGGATGTAGCCCATATTTGTCAGAATCTCCTTTTGGCGGCCACGGCTTTAGGTCTTGGGGCCTGTCCTATAGGGGCCTTTTTTGACGACGAACTTGCGGCTTTTTTGGAGGTAGACGGACAGGAAGAATGTCCTCTTTATTTGGCCACGGTGGGTTGGCCTGCCTAGCAGGGGTTTATGCAACCTTGGTTACTTTGGCACGAAGGGGCCTTGGGTGATTTGTTGCTTACCCGTTTTGCCGTAGCCGCCCTTAGACTGGGTAGGGAAAATCCCTTGGTCCTTTGTGCGCGGAATGAAGCGCGTTTTCTCCTGGAAGATTTTTCTTTGGTACAGAAGTCTTATCCTACAAGCCCTGGTCCGGCTTTTTGGGTGCCCAAAATAGGGCCTGAACGTGTAATAGTCTTTGGTGGCCCTAAGCTGGCGGATCTTTTTGCTGGTTTTTCTGTACCCTTATATACCGTGGCTACACGGCCCTGGGGTAGGGGACACCTTGCGATACAGATGCTTTTGCAGGTGTTTTCTCTCCTGGATAAAGCCCTAGATATAGAAAAAGTCTTTAAAAGGGTATTAGCTAGAGAAAGAGACCAGGTGGGCAGTGGGCCTTTTCTCCTTCACCCCGGAAGTGGGGGGCGTTATAAGTGTGCCCCGCTAGAATGGACCAAGGCCTTGGGCCGGGCCCTAAAAGAAAGGGGGCAAGAGGTGTGTTTTATCCTCGGCCCGGCAGAGAGGGATTGGTACCCCCTTTTAAGGGACGAAAACCCCGTGTGTATTAATCAGGACCTGAGGGCGGTGGTTAAAATAATCAAAGAGGCCAAGGGGTTTATAGGTTTTGATTCGGGATTGACCCACTTGGCCGCCTTTTTAGGTGTGCCCACCGTAGCCTTATTTGGCCCTACGGCGTGGTGGCAATGGTGCCCCTTGGGCCCTCGGGTATTGGTGATAAAAAAGTACTGTTCCTGTCTAAAAGACGGCCATGACCCAAGGGGGTGTAAGGATCCGTGTCTTACCCACTTGCCTTTGGGGGAGATAACCCCTTTGATATACGATTTTTTTAATACCACCGCCAAGAATCCTGGGTTGACTGGTCCGCAGACTCACCTGGAGAAGCTGCTTGCCGGGGCTTTTGAGTTTGAGGAGAAGGAGCGGTTTGTTTCTCTACCGTGGGTGGAGGTGGTGGAGGTGGCGTAATAGGTTCCTGCTTTAGGGCTGGTTCCTTTTTTCCCCGGTGAAACCAGTTCCAGGGCCATATTTTAGACCAAAAGGACTTCTTTTGGGGGCTGTTTGGAGTGCTTTGGGTATTTTGCGGAAGCTTTGCCTGGGGGGCCCCGTAATCGTCGTCTTCTGGGGGGTAATCAGGCCAAGGGTCTATCTCAGAATACTTATAGCCTTTGTGCATTTGGGGGGAAGCGGTGCTCTTGTTTGTTGGTCTAGGGCCTTCTTCTTGGGTGGTGGTCTT
>JALSKZ010000005.1 GCA_026988575.1 Thermodesulfobacteriales bacterium
CTTTATCCAGGCGTCGGGCAAGATTAACCGCTAACAACAAGATAGGGTTAGCAAAAGGGTTTTCGTCGGTCACCAGGCGGAAGTGCTTGAGGTGCAGGCGTAAATCCTCGTAGAGAGTGGTTATATCAGTCCACTCGTCAACAGGCTTAAAACAGACTGTTTCTGGGACAAGAGGACCTTTTTGGATTTTGACTACTTGGTTAAGAAACCCCCGCCACATGTTTTTCATTTAAACATCTTAATCCAGTGAAAAAAAGTCAAAGGCTAGGTTTTATACCTTAGGAAGGATTATCTTCCCGGATTTGGAAAAGGAATTTCAAAAATTCTGCACAAAGTATGAATATAGGGACCAACGCCAAAAGAAACAGCCACCAATACATCTTTATTGGTTCAGTTTGAAGATATTTATTAAACAAAGGCCACTCTACTATGAGAAACTGGGAAAATAACATAAAACACACACTCATATTAAGCCATTTGTTAGCCCAAGGAGACAAGCGCCAGAGATTAAGGTGTTCTGAACGAGAGACATAGGCTACCGCCACGGCCAAAAAAACAAAACCACTAAAAAGGATTGTTTGTGCTTTAAGCAGAGTAAACCCCCGAGAAAGTACATATTCAAAAAGGGGCAATAGGAAAAGGGTCAAAAGTAAGGCTATAGAAGCAATCAAGCTTATTAACCGTTTTGTAAAGACCCCTTCTTGTGGAGGCCGAGGGGGCCGTTTCATAATATCAGGTGCCGGGGGATCCACGCCTAAAGCCAAGGCTGGTGGACCATTAGTGACCAAATTTATCCACAAAATATGGATGGCGGACAGGGGTAAGGGCAGGCCCTTTAAAAACCCCCCTATCAAGACCAAAATCTCAGATATATTAAAACTCAAAAGGAAGAGTAAGTATTTCTTGATATTATCAAAAATATTTCGCCCTTCTTCCACCGCCGCTACAATAGTGGCGAAATTATCGTCGGCCAAGATGATGTCTGAGGCCTCTTTGGCCACCTCTGTACCGGTCCCCCCCATGGCAACACCAATATCTGCGGCCTTTAAAGCCGGGGCATCATTTACACCGTCTCCGGTCATGGCCACTATTTCACCTTGTTTTTTCAGTACTTTAACCAATCTTAGTTTATGGGCGGGTGAGACCCGCGCAAATATGGAGACCTGTGCAAGCCTTTCTAAAAGCTCATCATCTCTCATGTCTTCTAATTCTTTACCGGTAACGACGTAACTTTTGTCCGCCGAAGGTACAAGGCCAATGTCATGAGCCACGGCCAGAGCCGTTTGAGCATGGTCCCCGGTAATCATAAAAATTTTTATACCGGCACTTTGACATTTGCTTATGGCCTGCCGGGCCTCAGGCCTAGGAGGATCCATCATGCCCATAAATCCACAAAATACGAGGTCTTTTTCCACGGTCTCTTCGGCAGGCACACTGTGGACTTCTTTAAAGGCACAGGCAATAACCCGTAAGGCTTCTTGGGCCATACTGTCTGCCCGGGCAAGTATCTCTTCTTTTACCCCGGCATCCATAGACACCACGTTATGTCCAGAAAAAAAGTTCGTTGAAATAGCTAAAAGACCCTCCAGAGAACCTTTGGTAAAGACAAAGACGCGCCCGGTATCCCTTTCTCTTACCACCACACTCATTCGCTTACGATTACTATCAAAGGGCAGGTCTCGCAGTTTTTCAAAGCGCGAGGCCTCAAGCCCTGCCTTTAAGGCCGCTACTAATAACGCCACCTCGGTGGGATCACCTATGGGTTTGTCTCCTTCTAACCGGGCGTCATTGCATAAGAGACCAGCAAGGAGGGTATAATAGAGGGGAGCAAATTCCCTTACCGGAAAAACTTTGTCTTTATAATAAATGCCTCCCTTAGGTTCATAACCGGTTCCGGTAACGACTAAAAGTTTCCCCCCGGCCCAGACTTTCCGTACGGTCATTTCGTTTTTGGTCAGGGTTCCGGTCTTATCCGTACATATAATTGTGGTAGCTCCCAGAGTTTCTACTGCGGGAAGTTGCTTTATAATAGCCCCTCTCCTGGCCATACGAGAAACCCCTATAGCCAGAGCAGCAGTGACTACGGCAGGAAGTGATTCAGGTACCGCAGCTACCGCCAAAGATACTCCCCACAAAAACATCTCCACCAGGGAATAACCTCTTAAAACCCCTAAAAATCCTGCTATAGCTGCGGCCAAAAGTGATAGCACACCAAGCCAACGTCCAATAACGGCCAGCCTCTTTTCCAAGGGGGTCTTTTCCGTCTCTATTTCACCCAACATATGGGCTATTTGACCGAATTCCGTCTGGGCCCCTGTGGCCACTACTACACCCAGGGCCTTACCATTAATGATGGTAGTACCGGCAAAGGCCATATTGTTTCTTTCGGAGAGGATACGATCACGGGGAAGTACAACAGAAGCATCTTTGCTAACAGGTACTGATTCGCCGGTTAGAGGAGATTCATCTACTCTAAGGCTGCTACTTTCTATTAAACGCGTATCTGCAGCGACCTTATCTCCCGAAGAAAGTACAAGAAGGTCTCCAGGGACCAGTAAGCGAGCCTGTATCTTGTTGTATTTCCCCTGCCGCAAAACCACCGCCTCGGGTGCAGCAAGTTCGCGCAAGGCGGCAAGGGCCCTGTCTGCCTTCCACTCTTGGATAAAACCCAATACCCCGCAGGCTAACACAATTGATAAAATAACCAGGGCTTCAATACTCTGGCCTACTAAAAAGGAAACCCCTGCCGCCAACAACAAAATCAGGATCAATACGTTTATAAACTGCCTGATAAAGAGTTTTAAAGCTGATTTGGAGCCGACCTTTTCTAGTTCGTTGAGACCAAATTTTTGGAGACGTTTTTGCGCTTCTTCTTCAGAAAGGCCAGAAGGGCTAGTGTCTAGTAAAGTAAAGATTTCCTCGACACTTAAACTATGCGGCGCCTGTGGAATATTGATCACAATGCTTAACAAGAGGGCCCCAAGGGCCCTCTATATGTCCTAGATACTTTTTTTCTCACGTTTCATAGCTATAAGACCGGTACGGACAAGTTCTTTGATCCCCAAGGGTTTTAACAGTTCTATCACGGCTGCTATTTTATTCTCTGGCCCGGTTACTTCCACTGTATAAGTACGCGGACTCACATCCACCACCTTGCAACGGAAGATGTCGCACATACGGAGGACCTCCGCTCGAGTTTCCTTCTCGGCCCTTACCTTAATAAGAGCCATTTCCCTTTCTACAAATTCTCCCTCCTCGGTTACATCCACTACTTTGTATACATCTACTAATCTCCTAAGCTGTTTGATGATCTGTTCGATGATCAAATCGTCTCCATGAGTGACCAAGGTGAGGTGTGACAATGTGGGGTCAAGGGTCTCGGCCACACACAAGCTGTCGATATTAAACCCTCTACCACTAAACAGCCCCACGATACGAGCCAAGGCTCCCGGAGTATTTTCGACCAATACAGATAAGGTGTGTTTTCTCTCGTTGTTTGTCTCCATAGCCTTCTCCTTACACCAAAATCATTTCCGTAGTAGCTCTCCCCGCCGGGACCATGGGGAAGACTCCCTCTTCTGGAGCAATATGTATATCCACAAAAACCAAACCATCGGTCTCTAAGGCCTTTTTAAGGGTAGGCTCTACCTCCTCGGGCTTGGTAACTGTAAAACCTTTTGCCCCATAGGCATCGGCCAGTTTTACAAAGTCTGGTATGGTGGCAAACTGTACCGCCGAGTACCGACGTTCATAAAAGAGTTCCTGCCACTGGCGTACCATACCCAAATAACCATTGTTTAGGATTATTACTTTTATAGGCAAACGTTGATCCATAGCCGTGGCTATCTCCTGGATATTCATCTGGATGGAACCGTCGCCGGCTATGTCGACCACTAACTTATCGGGGTGGGCCATTTGGGCCCCAATAGCAGCAGGGAAACCGTACCCCATGGTGCCTAAACCACCCGAAGAAAGTAGAGTACGGGGACGATCAAATTTATAAAATTGTGCGGTCCACATCTGGTTCTGCCCTACCTCGGTGGCTACAATAGCCTCTCCCCGCGTAAGCTCATAGAGCTTCTCTATAACGAACTGTGGCTTTATATGTTGTTCATCTTGCTTATAAGTAAGGGGATAACGTCGGCGCCAGATGTCTATCTGTTCCCACCACTCTTTAAATTGTTCCTTCCACAACTTGGCCGGCCGCCCTACCTCTTTGATAACTTCCAGTAAGCGTTGTAACACTCGTTTGCAATCTCCCACTATAGGGACGTCTACTCGGACATTTTTTTGAATAGAGGTGGGGTCAATATCTATGTGTACTATTTTGGCCATGGGGGCAAAGGCGTTTACTTTGCCCGTGACACGATCGTCAAAACGGGCTCCTACAGCAATGATTAAATCGCTATTGGCCACAGCCATATTGGCAAAATAGGTTCCATGCATACCAAGCATGCCTAAAGACTGCTCATGGGTCCCAGGGAAACCACCAAGGCCCATAAGGGTCATGGTTACCGGTAAATGTAAAAGTTCAGCAAGCTCAAGGACTTCTGGGTGAGCGTCAGAAGAAATAACCCCTCCACCTATGAGAAACACTGGTCGAGTAGAGGCCTCAAGTAAACGATAGGCCTTCTCTACTTGACGTCGGTGAGGCTCATAAACCGGGTTATAACTCCTGAGTTTTATTTCTTCGGGGTAGTAAAATTCGGTTTTGGCCTGCTGAATATCCTTGGGAATATCAACGAGTACAGGGCCTGGACGACCGGTACGAGCTATATGGAAGGCCGCTTTAATAGTCCAGGCCAAGTCTTCTATGCGTTTGACCAAAAAGTTGTGTTTGGTACAAGGCCTGGTTATACCGGTGATGTCTACCTCCTGA
>JALSKZ010000006.1 GCA_026988575.1 Thermodesulfobacteriales bacterium
CCATTATAAGTTTGGAGGGTGTCCTGGGCTATTAAGGCAGGGCCCCCAGCGTTGCTTACGATGAGCAGACGCGGTCCCTTAGGGCGAGGCTGTTTGGCCAGACTTTCGGCTACGTAAAAGAGCTCTAGGACTTCTTCGACCCGAATTATACCTGCCCGCCTGAAGGCGGTATCGTAGACCATGTCCTCGCTCAAGAGTTGGCCTAACTCGGTAAAATAACGCCCATCAAAAGAGACAAATCGGCCGTTTTTTACCACCATAATGGGTTTAGTGCGCGAAAAGGCCCGGGCTGCACCAATAAATTTCCGACTCTCTTTCAATTTTTCTAAATAGATGATCAAGGCCCTGGTTCGGTAATCCATGCTCAGGTAGTCAATCATGTCCCCCATATCTACGTCTATCTTCTCTCCCAGGGAGACAAAAAGGCTAAGTCCTACTTTTTTTTTGGCTATCCAGTCCAGTACTGCTGAGGCCAAGGTGGAGCTGTCACTTATGAAAGCCAGATTCCCTGGAGGAGGCATGTGCGGTATAACGCTGGCGTTTATGTTTAAAGGGGGACAGATAAAACCAAGGGTATTAGGACCGATTATGCGTATTTTGTGTTGGATAACGTAGCGATATATCTGCGAAAGTAAGGCCTCGGGGTTTCGTACCCTGGCCCTGAAATCACGGGCCAGGAGGGCTACGGCCTTCACCCCTTTTTTGACACAAGATTCTAGATCTTCCAGGATGTGTTCCATGGGGCTGGCAATGATGGCCAAATCAATAGAACGGGGTATGCTTGCCAACGAGGGGTAGCTTTCTAAGCCGCATATGGTCACCGGTTCCCGACTTACCGGATAGACTTCACCCTTAAAATTTTGCCAAACCAAGTTGCGTAGTAGAATCTCACTGGGGGAATGTTCCCCTGGGGTAACTCCTATTAGTGCTATGCGTTTAGGTTTAAAGAGGAAATCCAGGTTATATATGGACATAAGAAATTACCTCGTTGAATATTTGCCTCAAACTTAAATAAAAGACGAAAATAAGTCCAGAGCTTTAATCGATACTTAACCACCAAGTATTTAGTATAAAGGTGAATATTCCGATCTGGTCTTTTATGAAAAGAAGATATATTCTTATTTGAAGAGTATCGGTAGCTGAGGGACAAAGGAGGCTTGAGTGCTAGATAAGTTTTTTCATCCTAAGTCCGTGGCGGTCATTGGTGCTGCTCGGGAGCCTGGTAAGGTGGGACACGATGTTGTACGGAATCTCCTGGAAAGCCGTTTCCCAGGTAAGATATTTCCCATCAATCCCAAAGCACAGGAAATTTTAGGCATTCCTGCTTATCCGTCGGTCTCTGCGGTACCAGAAGAAATCGATTTGGCGGTAATAGCCGTTAGGGCTCCTTTGGTAATTAAGGTTTTAGAAGAATGTGGTCAAAAAGGTGTTCAAGCCGCGGTAATTTTGTCGGCCGGCTTTAAAGAAGCAGGCCTTGAAGGAGCAAAACTTGAGCAACAACTTCTTGCCGTAGCTAGACAATATGGTATCCGCATCATTGGGCCCAATTGTTTGGGCATTTTGGATACATCTTCGCGCCTTAACGCCACTTTTGCGGCTTTAAAACCTCTGCGTGGCCGGATAGGCTTTTTTTCGCAGTCGGGGGCCCTGTGTTTGGCCTTGCTAGAGTGGTCTAGGGCCAAAAAAGTAGGGCTTTCCCGCTTTATCAGTCTGGGTAATAAGTGTGATGTCTCAGAAATTGAGTGTTTAAGGATGTTAGGAGAAGATCCCCATACCGCGGTAATAATGGGTTATTTAGAAGGGGTAGAAGATGGACGCGCCTTTACCGAGGTTGCCCGAGAGGTAGCCCTTAAAAAACCGGTGATAATCTTTAAGAGTGGAGTTACGGCTGCGGGAGCACGAGCGGCCTCTTCCCATACAGGTTCTCTGGCCGGTTCCGAGGTAGGTTTTGAAGCAGCCGTGCGTAGAGCAGGGATTATTAGGACCAAGACCTTAAGAGAATTTTTTGATCTGGCTCTCTTGTTATCTTTTCAGCCCATACCCAAGGGTCCCAATTTGGTTATCCTTACCAATTCCGGAGGTCCAGGAATTGTTGCGGCGGATGCTTGTGAACAATCCGTATTACAAATACCCTCTCTAACCTCCGAGACAGTGGAAAAATTGCGTCAAGTTTTACCCCCTTACGCTGCTTTTTATAACCCGGTAGATATTACCGGCGATGCCGATGCTGAGCGTTACGCCCGGGCCTTGCAAGTCCTTTTAGAAGACGAACGGCTAAACAGCTTGTTAGTTATTCTGTCTCGTACTGCCACGGTAGATCCCGAAGCAGTGGCGGAGCGTTTAGGAGAAAAAGAGTCCTCTAAACCCATTGTTACCTGCTTTTTAGGTCATGATAGTGTTAAAAAGGCCCGAAACAAGCTGCTAAAATACAAAATTCCGTCTTTTGAGTACCCCGAAGAGGCGGTAAAAGCCCTTGAGAAGGCCTGGTTATATGAGTATTGGCGTAACAGACCCCAGATAGAGTGTGCGCGCCCCAAGGTCGATTTCCACAAAGTGGCGCAGATCTTAAAGAACGTAAGGCTGGAAAACCGCAATGAGCTCTTTGATTACGAAGTGAAAGAGATCTTGCAAGCCTATGGATTTAGGTTTCCCAGGTCTCTTATGGCCAGAACTACCGATGAGGCCCTTATGGCGGCCAAGGCCATAGGTTACCCCGTGGTGCTAAAGATCATTTCGCCACAAATTTCCCACAAGACAGACGTGGGAGGAGTTAAGGTCAATATCCGTAACGACGAAGAGCTAATCCAGGCCTTTCAGGCTATTACCATGGGGGTACGTCAAGCCGTACCAGGAGTTAGCATATTAGGTGTCCTGGTACAAGAAATGGTTCCGCAGGGCAAAGAAATTATCGTTGGCTTCACGCGAGACCCTCAATTTGGCCCCTTGATAATGTTTGGTTTGGGGGGGATCTATGTAGAAGTCTTAAAAGACGTCCAGTTCCGTCTGGCTCCCATCTGTCCTGAGGAAGCCTTGGAGATGATCAGGGGGATCAAGGCTTACCCCCTTCTAAAGGGTATTAGGGGAGAACCCGAGGCCGACATTGAGGCCCTGGTGAACGCCATAGTCTCGTTGGCCCAGTTGGCCGCCGATTTTCCAGAACTAAATGAAGGAGAAGTAAATCCTTTATTAGTGAGACCCAAGGGGTATGGAGCCGTAGCTGTGGATGCCCGTTTGGGATTAGGAGGAGGAAAATGAAAATCGTCTATATTACTTCTATTGCCGGTTTTGCTGGAAAGACTTTGACTACCTTAGGGATAGGTACTTTTTTGAAGGAAAGAGGTATAACCTTCACCTATCGTAAACCGTTGGCCAATCGACCAGTATTCCAGAACGACATTATTGTAGATGACGATGCCTACTTTGTTGCCCAAACCCTGGGCCTTGATGTCCCTTTGGAAGAATTGTCTTCGTTAATCTTGACCCAAGACGTCTTGGTACAAGGTTTTAAAGGAGAGCTTGAAGGAGCTTTTGCAAAAATCCTTACCCATTGCCAAAAGGCTGCTCAGCAGGGGGAGGTCCTCCTCCTGGGAGGGTATGGCAGTCTTTATACGGGTGCTTTCTTGGGAGTTTCTGGTCTGGCCCTGGCGAAGTCCTTGGGTGCCAAGGTGGTGCTTGTGGTAAGATATCAGGGCGAGTATGTAATAGATTATATTTTAAAGGCCCAAGAGGACTTAGAGGGCTTGTCGGTGGGGGTAATCTTCAACGACCTCACCGAACCCTTGAGTTACAATTATAGAGATTTAGTGCGTCCCTATTTAGATCGCAAGGGCCTTAAAATATTAGGAGAGATCCCGCACGACCCCCTATTGGCCGCTGTATCAGTTAAAGAATTAAAGGAATATTTAGGCGCCAAATTATTGGGTAGCCTTAGAGAGGATCGGTTGGTGGAGCATTTCCTTATCGGGGGAATGCAGGTAGATAAAGCCATCCAATATTTTCGTCGAGCCCCTAACTTTGGGGTAATAGTGGGGGGAGATCGGTCTGATATTCAGTTGGCCGCCATTGAGACAGGAGCAGTTTGCCTCCTGCTTACCGGAGGTTTCTATCCCAACGAGATAATACTGGCTCGAGCCGAGGAGGCTGGTGTACCTATTTTGATACTCGACGATGACACCTATTCGGTGGCTCGTAAAGTAGAGCGTCTACCCATACAGACGCGTATTCGCCATCCACGTAAGACAGCTCGTGCTCTCGAGTTGACGCGTAAACATTTAAACTATGATTTGCTCCAGGAGTTTCTCTCTTAAATAAAAGGGACCTGCCCATAAAGGCAGGTCCCTTGACACCGGGTGACTACTTTTACCTACATTGCCCCAATCTTATAAAATAGTCCTTACGAGTAATGGCAATCTTCTTTAGAGACCTTTGCAAAATTGCTAAGATCTATATGGCAAGTACAACCGCAAGGGATCCGTTCCCATTTTTCGGAACGAAAAATGGGAACGGATCCTTGAAGGGGCCTTAAGAAAAGATGTTTTGCAAAGGCCTCCTTTATTTTTTTAAAGAAATAGCAACCCTCTTATTTTCTTTTCCAAACTTATCCTTCTAGCTTATATCATCCTAACCCTAAATATAGGCATGACTTTTGCTTAAAAAATTAAATAATACCTCCTTATAAGG
>JALSKZ010000007.1 GCA_026988575.1 Thermodesulfobacteriales bacterium
AAAGGAGAACGCAAGCTCCAGAGCCACGAGATTGCCAAAAGCGTGCGCAAACTCCTTGAACCTGTGGCGCAAAAATACGGAGCCACCATTACCGTAGCGGAAATTCCCCCTGGCCCGCCGGTGCTTCAAACCTTAGTGGCCGAAGTCTATGGCCCGGACTATGAAAAACAGATCGCCCTTGCTCGTAAAATAAAAGAGATCTTTGCCAGGACCCCGGGGGTGGTAGATGTAGATTGGTACATGACAGATCCCCAGGAGGAATGGCAGCTAAGGGTAGATACCGCCAAGGCCGCTCTTGCCGGCGTATCCCCCGAGAGGGTGCTTGCGGTGGTAAAAACCGCGCTTTCAGGCCAAAATGCCGGGCTTTTTCACGATGAAAAGGCCCTTGAAGATGTGTTTTTAAAGGTGCGTCTTTCCCAGGAAGACAGGGCCGGTCTTCCGGACCTTAAGAGCATAAAAGTTCGCGGCCGAGACGGGACTCTCATCTCCCTTGCGGAGCTTGCCCACTGGGAAAAGACCGTGGTCCCTCATCCCATTTACCATAAAAACTTACACCCGGTGGTCTATGTGGTGGGAGACATGGCCGGCACCGAAGAAAGTCCGGTTTACGGGATCCTCAAGATAAACAAGGTCTTAAAAGAGCTTAAGGCCCCAGATGGTTCAAACCTAAAAATCTACTACACCAAACTACCGTTTTCTGAGAAAGAATGGGCCGTTAAGTGGGATGGCGAGTGGCACGTGACCTACGAGGTCTTTCGAGACATGGGTATTGCCTTTGGAGTATGCCTGTTGCTGATTTACATCCTCATCGTGGCCTGGTTTAAGTCTTACACGGTACCACTGGTACTCCTTGCGCCGATTCCCCTTTCACTCATCGGCATTCTTCCGGCCCATGCCCTTATGGGGGCCTTTTTTACCGCCACCTCCATGATCGGGTTCATTGCCGGCGCTGGTATCGTGGTGCGCAATTCTATTATCCTGGCCGATTTTATCGAGTTACGCCTGAAACAGGGCCTGCCCCTTGAAGAAGCGGTAATTGATGCCGGGGTGGTGCGCTTTCGTCCCATGCTTCTTACCGCAGCTGCCGTGGTGGTGGGAAGTTTTGTGATCCTTTTTGACCCGATTTTTAACGGCCTTGCCCTTTCACTTATGGCCGGAGAAGTGGCGGCCACGCTTTTTTCACGCATGGTGGTCCCGGTGCTTTACTACCTTGACCACCGGATGAAGCAGGAAAGGCGGTTGGTGTTGTAGAAAGTTGCTTGACAGTACCAAAAGGAGGTCTATATTTAGAGATGCCTGCTAATTTTCCGTAGGCTTAACATTCTCTCCTATTGAAAAACCTTCCTAAATAGGCAGGCATTCTACGAATTCTTGATTAGAGGTGTAAAAATTATGTCAGAAGAAAACAAAGAGACCCAAAAAGACGTACCCCCTGTCTTGAGCCTTACAGATTTGCGTCGCAAGACCATAAACGAGCTTTATGAATTAGCCACCCAGTATGGGATAGAAAACCCCCTTTCCATGCGTAAACAAGAGCTTATTTATACCATAATACATACCCATCTGGAGCAGGGAGGAGAAGTCCGGGGAGAAGGTGTGTTAGAAGTCCTGCCAGAGGGTTTTGGTTTCCTACGTTTTCCAGATTACAGCTATCTTCCTGGCCCAGATGACATATATGTTTCCCCTTCACAAATCAGGCGTTTTAATCTCCGTACGGGGGATACGATATCGGGTCTTATTAGGCCCCCTAAGGAAGGGGAGCGCTATTTTGCCTTGCTAAAGGTAGAACAGATCAATTTCGAAGACCCGGAAAAGGCACGCACCAAGATTCTCTTTGACAATCTAACTCCCATTTACCCCAATGAATGGTTGCGTCTGGAGACCGAACCAGACAATTTTTCTACCCGGGTTATAGATCTCTTTACTCCTATTGGTAAGGGCCAACGTGGTCTCATTGTGGCCCCACCGCGTACTGGTAAAACCATGTTGTTACAGAACATTGCCAATGGTATTGCTAGGAATCATCCTGAGGTCTATCTCATAATCCTTCTTATTGATGAGCGCCCGGAAGAAGTTACGGATATGGAACGGAGTGTGCCGGCGGCAGAGGTGATTAGCTCTACCTTTGACGAGCCTCCCCAGCGTCATACGCAGGTGGCAGAGATGGTCATAGAAAAGGCCAAGCGTTTGGTGGAGCACAAGCATGATGTAGTCATTTTACTGGACAGTCTTACCAGGCTTTCGCGGGCGTACAACACAGTGGTACCTTCCAGTGGAAAATTGCTTTCCGGTGGAATAGACGCCAATGCCCTGCACAAGCCCAAGCGTTTCTTTGGCGCAGCGCGCAACATTGAAGAAGGGGGGAGCTTGACCATTATTGCCACTTGTTTGGTGGATACAGGTAGCCGGATGGACGAGGTTATCTTTGAAGAATTTAAGGGCACAGGTAATCTGGAAATACACCTAGACCGTAAGCTGGCGGACAGGAGAATTTGGCCGGCCATAGATATTAATCGGAGCGGTACACGTAAAGAAGAGCTTTTGCTTCCCCAAGAAGTGCTTAACCGCGTATGGATACTACGCAAGCTTCTTTCACCTCTAAACCCGGTGGATTGTATGGAATTCCTCCTGGAAAAGATGAAAGAGACCAAAAATAATGCCGAATTTTTAGCGGCTATGAACCGCTAAATCTTGATAAAGACAGCCGTTGTGGTTTTATAAAGTTATTTTTAGAGAGGAGGATCTTTATGAAAAAGGGTATTCATCCAGAGTATTATCCCAAGGCGGTTATCCGTTGTGCCTGCGGCAACGAAATGGTTGTAGGTTGTACGGTAAAAGAGCTTCGTGTAGAGGTTTGTTCCAAATGCCACCCTTTTTATACGGGTGAGCAAAAGATTCTGGATACCTCTGGACGTGTAGAACGCTTTATGAAGAAATACGCTGATTTTTATAAAAAGCTTGAAAAAGAAAACAAAAAGGAGAAGAAGTAGACCGCCATGGGCATCACCGCCCACTATCTCAAAAAGTTAGAAGAAGTAGAAAAACGCTACGAAGAGCTTACGGAAAAGCTTGCGGACCCGCAGGTCGTAGGTGACAGACAGCTTTATACCAAAATAGCTCGTGAACACGCCGAGCTGTCTGAGATTGTAAATGTTTATAAGGAGTATAAAAAGACTTTGGCGGAAATAGAGGGTAACAAAGAGCTTTTGGAAGATTCTGACGAAGAGCTTGCCAAACTAGCCAAAGAAGAACTAAAAGAACTTACGGTGCGGGCCGAAGGTCTTGAGAAGCGTCTTATGTTGCTGTTATTGCCTCGAGACCCCAACGACGAGAAGAATATTTTATTGGAGATCAGGGCTGGTACAGGGGGAGAAGAGGCCGCTCTTTTTGCCGCTGACTTGTTTCGTATGTATAGCCGTTATGCAGAGCGCAAGGGTTGGGAGGTAGAAATTCTAGATGTCAACCCTACGGGGCTAGGCGGTTTCAAGGAGATTATAGCCCTCATCAAGGGGCGCGGGGCTTATAGCAGGCTAAAATACGAAAGTGGCGTGCATCGAGTACAGCGCATTCCCGAAACCGAGAGTCAAGGTCGTATTCACACCTCTGCCGTTACCGTAGCGGTCTTACCAGAGGCCGATGAAGTAGACGTGGATATTCGTCCTGAGGAGCTCAAAATAGATACTATGCGGGCCAGTGGGGCTGGGGGGCAACACGTAAATAAGACAGAAAGTGCCGTGCGGATTACCCATATCCCCACCGGGATCGTAGTTTACTGTGCCAATGAGCGTTCCCAACACCAAAATAGGGCCAAGGCAATGCAGATCTTACGGGCCCGACTCTACGAGCTAAAGCTGCGTGAACAAGAAGAAAAACGTCAGGCTGAAAGACGCAGTCAAGTGGGCAGTGGAGACCGAAGTGAACGCATAAGGACTTATAATTTCCCTCAGAATCGAGTCACTGATCATCGCATAGGACTGACGCTTTACCGATTAGAACAAATTATGGATGGCGATATCGACGACATCATTGATAGCCTCATCACCTATTTCCAGACCGAGGCCCTTAAGGCCGAAGTGGAGGAGGCGGCCTAAATGGCTATACACATAGATGCCTATAGATTTGGCGAAATGGTCATCTCAGGTACGCCTTACCACCGGGACCTAAAGATTTTGGGTGATAAAATTGTCTCTGACTGGTGGCGCAAACAGGGGCATAGTCTCTGTCTGGATGATATTAAAGATGTCCTAAAATATTCCCCAGAGGTCTTGGTGGTGGGTACTGGGGCCTACGGAGTCATGAAGGTACCTGAATCCCTTATAAGAGACCTTGAAAAGAGAGGCCTCAAGGTAGAATGTTATCCCACCGCTAAGGCTGTAGAACGCTTTAATGAGCTGGTTGAGGGAGGTAAAAAGGTAGCCGGCGCTTTTCACCTCACCTGTTAGTATTTCTTCTCTTTGTTTTACAATTCAAAAAATTTTTTAAAAAGTCGATTCATCTAAAATATGGTTAATTTGTCTCCTAGTTTGACCAGGGAAGAGTTTCAAAAAGGACTTTCCGAATTAGTAGAGATTATCTGCGATAGAGGAGATTTACCTTCTTCCACCAAGGTGGTTAATACCCTTTTGTCTATTGACCCCGATGACGAATATTCTGTACAA
>JALSKZ010000008.1 GCA_026988575.1 Thermodesulfobacteriales bacterium
TGATACAAATATTAGTTTCCATTCCTTTTAGTTAGGCTGCAAACCCCCATATTTCAAAGAGCCTGTATAGGCTTTTATATCAAGGGATTACGGGAAAGTCAAATCGCCGGAAAAGGCCTTTTTTGCCGTCGGACCTATAGTAGTGCAAAAACCCCTGGGGGTCCGACGGCAGTGAATTTTTTCGCAAAAGAAAAAGTCTGTTTTAAAAGTGCTAGGTGAGGCCATGGTGAGTAAGAGGTGTGTGTACCCTCCTTAGCTTTATTAAAAGCCATCAAAAGGAGGAAAACTTATGGAACAAGAAATGGTTGTGGAAGAAATGCTTTTGCGCCTTCAGGAGGTAAGAGCCGAGGCCGAAGATGAAATTCTTTATAAACCCAACGTCATAGGCGTAGGTGTAGGTTTTAAGGAGGTAGGGGGTAAAGAGACTACAGATTTGTGTATACAGGTTTACGTGGAAAAAAAGATACCCAAGTCCGAGCTTGCGGTAGAGGCCCTGGTGCCGGAGAAGATCTCTGATTTCCTTACCGATGTGGTAGAAGTAGGCGTTATCGAGGCCCAGACCTATACTGCCTGTGTCAGACCTGCCCGTCCTGGATATAGCATTGGACATTATCGCATTACAGCTGGTACCTTCGGTTGCCTAGTAAAAAGCTGTCGCAGTGGACGTGCCTATATCCTTTCTAACAATCACGTACTGGCCCATAGTAACCAGGCGCGAATAGGAGACCCTATAGTTCAGCCTGGACCATACGATAATAAACCTTGTACCCCTAGGGTTATTGCCAGGTTAGCAGCCTTTGTGCCGATAAATTTCTCTTCTGGTACCTATAATTTGGTAGATGCTGCTCTGGCCTTACCCGTGGCTTCTAATCTGGTTATTCCTCATTTTCCCAACGGTTCCTTGCCCAGAGGGACCAAAGTGGCCACTTTGGGCATGAAGGTCTACAAGTATGGCCGTACGACTCAACTGACCAATGGGAGAGTGCGAGGAATAGATGCCACCGTGGCTGTACGTTACGGAGCAGGCAAAAAGGGCTTTTTTCGTAACCAAATTGTTACCACCAATATGTCACGAGGAGGGGATTCGGGTTCTCTATTGCTTTCCAGTGACGGTTATGCCACAGGGCTCCTTTTTGCTGGTTCATCACGTGTGACCATTCACAACAATATCCACAATGTATTACTGGCCCTTAGAGTGGTGTTGGTTACGGCCTAGATACAGATTAGGTCTCTTTTACATAAGTCAAGACAATATAATAGGAGGATTTTTATGGAAAGGATAGATAAAGATTTTTTGGAAGAAAGTGCCCTTCGGGACGTAGCTCAGGAAATTTCGATGATGGAAGAGGGTATAGCTCAGACCAAGGAAATGGCCCGCGAAAGCGAGGCAGAGATGTGGGAACTTATCCGGCATCTCAAGTTTCAACCCGAGGCCATGGAAACAGAGAATAAAAAAGAAGATGAACAGGCCGAAATCTTTTCCCGTCAAGCAGAAGATAATCTGCAGACAAATGATCTAGAAATAGATGTTATTAGTGAAGAAGAGCTGGATCAGTTTGTATTTGAGACCCAAACCGTGGGTGGTGGGGCCTCGGGATATTATTGGGATACTCTACCTTATCATGTGTGGGGAAGAGTTTATAAACACAATGAAGGAGGCCTAACGCAAGGTTCGCAAGTCCTAATTAGATCTGAGCGTAAGATGTATCTTTATGCCAAGGCTCGTGGTGCGGGCTTGGGTATTACCGATGATAACGATGTCACAGTTTACGGAAAATTCTTTTATGCTTTTTATCCCCGCAAGATAGGTACAGTGCGGGTGTATGTACCAGTTACTACCCGGGGTTGGTATCAATTGCGCTCCAATGACAAGTGGTGGAATTCAAAAGAAGCAAAGTCCTTTTTGACATTAAAAGTCAGACTTCACCAGAATTTTTGGGGGCCAGCTAAAAAAAGACGTATATTCGCCCGTGGAGGAGATAATATTTCTGCCGCGGATCGGCTTGATCGGCGCCAAAGTATATATTCTGATCCCTTAACCGTAGGGGCCAATAAGTGGGTTATTGCCGAAGTAACCTGTAGGTTGCGTGTAGAAACCGAGGGTAGCGGGACCCTGAGTGTGTTATCTTTTAGACGACCAGATTGTCTTTATATACCGGGAGTGCGCTTTGAGTTCGCCTAAAAACAAGGCAGAAATCGAACAGGTCCTCTCTTCTCTCCTGGAAGAGGGGGCCATAGTAGGCTATGAGGTGCCTTACGACCCCTTTAGGCTTGGTGTTGTTATACTGGCGCCTAAAGTAGATTCTGCTTTGGAAATGCGGGTGCGCAAGCTTTTACCTGGGGTGCCCCTTCGTTTTGTGGAAACAGAAGAGCCTGAGGCCCTTTAATTACCAATCTCCTCTTTTTAACCTGTTTGGCCCGTTTATTGCTATAAAAATTCTTTGACGAACAAAATCTCCCTAGGAGCAATAAACTAATGCCTTTGCACATTTTTATGGCGGGCAGACTTTTCGCCCTTGGTATGGGAGCGCAGCTACCAAAGCAGGACCTTGAGATCGTCACAACAGACCGTAAAATTAAATTTATGCGCTTAATACTGCTTTCTCTAGTTATAATTTTAGGCGGAGGGGTTAACGCCTTAGCTGTTCAAGTCCATGGGGCTCCTGAAGGCTACTACACCCACAATTTGGCCCATGTTATTTTGATTGTAGCCATTCTGTTCCTCCTCTTTTGGCTTCGTAAAGAAGACGGAGAAAATAAAAAGGCCTGGTGGTATTTTCGTCTCTCTTTGCTTTTTTTTCTACTTTGGAACTTAGATGCTATGACCGCACATATTTTAAAAAAGCGTTTACCCTCTGAGGCCTTTTATCTTCCTCCCAATCTCTTTGATCATCTACTTTTGGGGCCTCTTGATTGGGAGCGCTGGGTTTTTTACATAACCCGTTTTGATCATCTATTGTGCGTACCGGCCATGTTCTTTTTGATGCAAAGTCTCCGTTATTTTTACAAAACTCAAAACAAACAAAAGTCTATCTCATGAAAGCTCTACCCCTTTTTCCTGTATATACAGTAGACTTTGTGGGTTCTGCTTTGATGCTTATCCTTTCTTTCACGACTTTTTACTACGCCTATCAACTCAAAAGAAATAATTCTGAAAGTGTATTTTTTATGTATCTTTTTGGTCTTTCCACGGCCTTTGTGGCCTTTTCCATTTCTAGAAGCATGGGACATATGTTGCGTTTTGTGTTTATCTACGCGGGGGTCCCCCAATGGTGGCAAGCCATTGCCCCCTTTTCTGGAGGCTTAAACAGTATTTGTTTTGTAGTGATAGCCATCCTTTCCCTTGTTTATCCCAACGTGGGGCAGATCTTAGCCCTGGTACGGGAAGATGCTGAGCGTTTAAAGAGGGCTAAAGAGGAATTGGAAGCCACTAATAGGCAACTCCGTGAACTTCATCAGACCCTTGAGGAAAAGGTTCGTAGACGTACCCAAGAGCTGCTGGCCTCGGAGAAGAAATTTCGAAGGCTTTTTGAACATTCGGGGGAAGTAATATTTTTTTGTGATGCCGAGGGGTTCATTTCCGATATTAATCCCAGTGGGGTTAAGCTCCTTGGTTTTCAACGAAAAGAAGAACTGATTGGTAAACCCATGTGGTCATTTTTTGCCGAAGAAGATGATTGGGAAAAGTATTTGCTGGCTACTTGCCAAAACGGATTTATTAAAGACTTTGAAACGCGGTGGATTACCAAAGACGGGAGAGAAAAATACGTCATAATTACCGCTAACGCTATAGAAGGAGAATCGGGCTGTGAAATTGGCTGTGAAGGGATCGCTAAAGACATAACTAACTACCGCAGGATGACAGAAAAACTTATTTATTCCGAAAAAATGGCTTCCCTTGGTCAGCTTGCAGCGGGTGTGGCCCACGAAATAAATACCCCTTTGGGAATTATTTTAGGTTACGCCCAGATGCTTAAAAAAGATTTTAAAGATCAACCTGACCTTGTGGAAGAACTTACTATTATAGAGGCTCAAGCAAAAGTTTGTAAAAACATAGTAGCTGATCTACTAAGTTTTGCCCGGTCGTCTAATATTTCACGTCCTAAAGAGCCTATATGTATAAACCGTTGCGTAACCCAAACCGTTGATATGGTACGTCATTCCTTCAAACTTGAAAACATTAAAATTAAGCTCCACTTATCCGCGAATCTTCCTAAGATTTTAGGCAACGAAGACCAATTAAGGCAGGTTTTTATCAATCTGTTGACCAACAGTCGTGATGCTATAGAAAATGCTGGCGAGATCCATATCTGGACCTATACCAAGGCTCATCGCGTCTTTATCGAAGTGGGGGACACAGGAAGGGGTATACCCTCCAAAATAAAAGACAAGATTTTCGACCCTTTCTTTACTACCAAGGCCCCTCGTAAGGGTACGGGATTGGGGCTTTCTGTTTCCTACGGGATCATAGAAGAACTAGGAGGAAATATAGAAGTTTTTTCTCCCCCAACTGCCCAAAGGCACCTTGATTACAAATTAAATACCGTCTTCGTAATTGAATTGCCAGTTTATTATGGATAACGTGGTGAAAACACGCATTTTAGTCGTTGACGACGAGCCACACATGACCCGCATGCTCTTGCGCTTGTTCCGGCAGATACCTGAGGCAAAAGTTGAGTCCTGTCTCTCTGGAGAAGAGGCCTTGGAAAAGTTGCCCTCTTTTTCGCCAGACGTGGTGATAACCGACATAAAAATGGCCGGAATCGATGGACTTATCTTGTTAAGGAAAATAAAAGAATTTGACCACACTATTTCGGTCATTCTCATAACTGGCTATGGCACCATTGAAATGGCGGTACAGGCTTTAAAAGACGGTGCCTATGATTTTATTCAAAAGCCCTTTGATAGCGATCATATTCTTCATGTTGTACAAAGGGCTATAGAGAGGACAACTCTCTTACGAGAAAATAAGCGCTTACGGACAGAAGTAGCCGGCTGTGCCCGTGAACGGCTTGGTATTATTGGCGAATCTCCAGCAATAAAGCGGGTCCTGGAGATAGTGGAGCGTGTCGCTCCCACTGATGCCACGGTGCTTATTAGGGGTGAGTCAGGTACTGGCAAGGAGTTAATAGCAAGGGCTATCCATAGGCTAAGCAATCGTCGAGACAAAAAGATGATAACGGTTAATTGTCCGGCGGTTCCCGAGCACATTCTAGAATCTGAACTGTTTGGATATGTAAAAGGGGCCTTTACCGGAGCCACCACAAATCACGACGGGCTTTTTAAGGAAGCCCACGGTTCTACTATTTTTTTGGACGAAATAGGCGATATTTCTCTTTCTGTGCAGACTAAGCTGCTACGTGTTTTACAAGAAAAAGAAATAAGGCCCCTTGGTTCTACTAAGACTATAGCTATAGATGTACGGGTTATTGCTTCCACCAATCAGGATCTTGAAGAAAAGATGGCTAAAGGAGATTTCCGAGACGATCTATTCTACCGTCTCAATGTTATAACTATTTATGTTCCTCCGTTACGCGAGCGCAAAGAAGACATTTTGCCCTTGGCCTTATACTTTTTGCACAAGTATAGCGAAAAATACGAAAAAGAAGGTCTTAATTTTAGCTCGGAGGCCCTAGATTACCTGGTTAATCGCTCCTGGAAGGGAAACGTCCGCGAATTGCAAAATGCCGTGCGCCGGGCGGTTTTGCTCTGCCAAGGCAAGGTTATTACTCCCGAAGACTTTTCCGAACGGCTTGAACCCCTCCAAGTGGATCATTTTAATCTTTATCTTGGAAAACCTTATACGCAGGCCAAAAAGGAGTTGATCCAATCTTTTTCCCGTCGCTACGTGGAGGAACTCCTGCTCCAAACCGGGGGAAATGTAACTCAGGCGGCTCGTTTAGCTGGTCTTGAAAGACAAGCCTTTCAACGTCTGATGAGACAACTTCAGATCAAATCCCGTAACTTCCGCAAAGAATAATTTTTGTAGCACTGCAACAAAAAAGTTGCGGTTATTTTTATTGCACCCCCCTTAAGTTTTTGTCCATTTCCCCTCCTTTTGCCCCCCCGATAGTGAAGAAAGTTGCTTTTAGAACTGGCCTCCCTTTTGCAGCCAGCAAGTCTTAAAAGGACCCTTTTCGAGATAGGGAGTCAGGAATTTGTGAGAGGAGGTGAAAGTTGAATCGAGCGCCGGGCAAAACGGACTTTGGTTTTGAATGTAATTGCTCAAAGAGAAGAAAATATTTTAAGAGGAGGGGCGGTTATGGAATGTTTTAAAAAAACGTCTAGGTATTTAATGCCTTTTTTTATCCTTTTATTAGGAATTTGGGTTTATTCTCTTTATGCTGGGGTTCAGTCTTCAGAAGCGGCTGATGCTTCAAGGGTGAGTTTACCAAGGGCCAGTACAGCTGGTGCACAGGCGTGCAATGTGCCTTTGCACAGTGACCTGGGTCTTAGGGGAAAGCTTGGCCAGATCATCGCCCAGACACCAGTTTGTACCTCTACCTGTACCAAAGGATGTATCGATCCCCATGCTCCCAGGGGGTATTTGGGTATTCCTGGAGGGCCGAAACCAAGTCCCCTGGGAGGACTGTTGTGGGCCATCTGGGTCGGTTGGATCTTTTCTACGGTGGGTGCTTTTGGCGGGATCATGGCTGGTGTTGGTCATATTACCATCTTTGGTCTGGCTAATTTTGCCAAGAGTTTTAAAAAGACCAATCCTGCCCTTAATAAATTTCTTACAGATACCATTCGCGTATCCAATATGTTTTTAGTGGGCTTAAGTGCTCTGGTTTCTACGGTTAACTATTGGAAAATGAAGCGCATTGTTTGGCCTCTTGCCATTGCGTTGACTATTGGTGCAGTAGGCGGTGCGGTAGGTATTGCGGAGCTTACTGCGGGAAAGGTTAGTCTTAAGGCCTATATTGGCTACTTTGGGTTGGCGGTTTTTGCGGTAGCGGGCTTCATGTTTTATGGCACTACAGAACGGGCGCGGGCCAAGCGGAAGGCAGCCCGCGAGGCCGCTAAACGTTTTGAAGAAGCAGCCAAAAAAGGTGATGCAGACGATGGCGTTAAAGTGGTCTCCTTCGGTCTGACTAACTGTGTCTTTAGTTTCTACGGAGTTGAGTTTCGGTTCAATCCTTTGTTGGCGGCCTTTGGTGGGTTGGTTATCGCTACTATTGCGGTTTTCTTGGGTATCGGTGGTGGCTTCTTGCTTGTGCCCTTTATGACTGACGTGGTTAAGCTCCCCATGTTTATTGTGGCGGGTACATCCGCCTTTGTTGTGCTTTTTAAAATGATTGTAGGAATAGCTACTTATATGCTTCTTAAGGGTGTTCAGGTTTGGTGGCCCCTTATTGGGACCGAACTTGTGGGTATCTTTATCGGCTCCATGATTGGCCCTCGTACCCAGAAATATATCCCTGATATATGGCTTAAAAGGCTCTTTGTAATCCTGGCTATTTATGTGGGCCTCCGTTACTCTTCCAAGGGTTTCTTGGGCAAGAGCATCGTACCTCCTTATTAATTTTTGATTAGCGGGAGGCCTTAAGGCCTCCCGGTCTCTTTCTAGGAGGATCTTATGTCTAACCATATTCTTGTTTACTTAGATAAAATTTTTTTGCCCTTTTACCAACTACTCGGTGATCCCATATTAGCCTATTTTTTGGGTACTTTTTTATTAGCTACTGTTTGTGTTATTGTTGGAGAATTCTTAGTTGGTATTGCCTTTTATGCTAATCGTAACTATGTAAATAAACTAACAAACGATTTGGTACAGTGGAATAATCTTTCTGTGGAGGCTGTTAAAAAAGGTAATACCGATGCCTATCATACCTTTAATAAAGAGGCAAACGATGTTTATGGGAAACTTTTCTTCTTGACTATTGCACACTCTGCTGCTTTTTTAGTTCCTATTCCATTTGTTTTGTTCTGGATGCAATTCCGTTTTGGACTTATTGAATTTCCTCTTCCTTTTCATGTTCCTATTTTAGGAGGTAATGTCAGCTATCTTTTTACTTTTATTGTTTTATATTTACCTGCCTATTGGATGTTTAAGAAAATAAAGACCAAATTACCTTTGTTTAGAAAATTTGATCGTATAATACGCGAAAGTAGTGAAGTGGTAAAAGAAATGAAAAGTTTGGCGGATGTTTTAGAAGAAAGAATAAAGTCTTCAAAAGCCAGAGAAAAAGATAGCAACTGGGTGGAGTATAAAGCTTAGCGATATGTCTCAAGAGGTGAGGGAGCATTGCGAGCAAAACAATCTCTGAGAGCGAGTGAAGGAGACCGTGGGGCATACAAGTGGGCCTTGCGATGACACTTTTTCGGATAAAACACGCTCCCATTAACAATTTAGTTGGCCAAACTCATAAAGAAAATGGTCAGTAAGACTTAGGGGGAAAGCTTATGGATAGAAAAAAGACAGTTTATACCATTTGCGGTATGTGTACAGTGCGTTGCCCCATTGCGGTGGAAGTAGAAAACGGCGAAGTAGTGTGGATTTCGGGTAATCCCCACGACAAGGCCATGGGTCAGGGGCTTTGCGCCAAGGGTATTGCTGGACGCTCTTTACTTAAAGACACAGAGCGTCCCTTAGCCCCTATGATTCGCCAAGGGGAAAGGGGGGAGGGTAAATGGCGTATTGTCTCTTGGGAGGAGGCTTTAGACTATGTGGCCCAACGTCTAAAGACGGTTATTGACGAATACGGGGCCAAGGCGGTTCTCTATAGTGACCGGGGCGGCCCCTTTGGGGAGCTGCGTAAGTCCTTTCTCAAGGCCCTTGGTACGCCAAACTACTGTAATCATGACGTGACCTGTGCGGTCTCTGTCAACCACGCCGCCCTTTCCCTATTTGGCTTTGGCCGCAAGGGGCTCAACTACGACTACCGGAACGCCAAACACATCGTCCTCTACGGGCGTAATATGCTGGAGTCGTTACGGGTAAAGACGGCTAAGGCTTTAATTGAGGCCTTGGACAATGGGGCAAAACTTACGTACATTGACCCTCGTTACTGTGTGACGGCTTCCAAGGCTACTCGGTGGTGGAAGATCCGTCCTGGTACGGACTATGCCCTCAATCTTGCCCTTATACACATAATCATCCGCGAAAATTTGTACGACCAAAAGTTCGTCCAAAACTGGGTAAAAGATTGGGAAAAGCTGGCCGCCTTCGTGGAGCAGTATACGCCTGACTGGGCGGAAAAAGAAACAGGTATCCCTGCCGACGATATGGTCCGTTTCTGTTTTGAAGTGGCCGAAGATGCGCCGCACGTGATCTTTCACCCAGGATGGATGCGGGCTCGTTATCGTCAGGCCTTCTATGAGGCGCGTACTACTTATCTTCTAAATGTCCTCTTTGGGGCCCTAGAGGTCCCTGGGGGGCTCTTCTTTACTAAAGGGCCCAAGGAGGCCGGTAAGAAGGGCTTGAATCCTGTGGGGGTGGATATCCCCCAAGTAGAAGAAAAGCGTGTGGACGGCGCCGGGTGGGAACTGCCCCATATCAATGCCGGCCCCGGGCTCTTACATCGGGCCTTTGAGGCCATGCGTACTGGAAGGCCTTATCCCATAAAGGCCTATATTGTCCACCGGCACGATCCCCTCACCGGTCTTCCTGATCCAGAGGCCCAAGTGGAAGCCTTCAAAAACCTCGACCTCTTGGTAGTGGTTGATGTGAACTGGAGTGAGACCTCCTGGTGGGCAGACGTGATTCTGCCTGAGGCTACCTATCTTGAGCGAGATGATCTCCTCATTACCCAAAAGGGCCTAAAGCCCGGCTTTCGGATCAGACAACGAGCCATCGAACCCATACACGACACCCGACCTGGTTGGTGGATCTATCTGGAATTGGCCAAACGTTTAGGGAAGGGAAGACATTTTCCATACCAAGACATCCAGGATATCTGGCAGGCCCAGCTAGAGGGTACCGGGGTAACGGTGGAGGACTTAAAGAAAAAGGGTTTTGTGACCCTGACCGATAGGCCTATTTGGTTTGACCGGGAAAACGAGCTCCCCTTCAAGACCCCTTCCGGGAAGATCGAGATCATCAATAAAAGATGGGAAGAGGCTGGTATCGCCTGCCTAAAGCCTTACGAACCCCCTTCTTCTCCCCCTAAAGGTAAATTCCGTTTACTTTTCGGACGTTGCGGGTATCAGACTCATGGCATATGGATGAACAACCCGGCCCTTCATCCCTATCTGCGGGAAAACCGTCTGTGGATAAACGAAAAGGTCGCGCAAGACATGGGCCTTGCTGACGGCGATTGGGTGGAAGTGGCCAACGGTACCTACCAAAGGCGTATGCGGGTATATGTAACCAAGTTTATTCACCCCGAAGCAGTTTTTATGCTTCACGGTTTCGGCCGCACTATACCCCTTCAGACCAGGGCCTACCAAAAGGGAGTAGCTGATCAGCGTTTGGAAGAGGGGCTTTTGCACGTCTATGACCCTGCTGGAGGGGCAAACGCCTTATGTGAGTGTTTTGTAAAAGTTGTTCCGGTAAAGGAGGACTAAAATGGAAAAGAAAAAATATTTTATATACCACGATCCCCGCAAGTGTATTGGTTGTCTTGCTTGTGAAATAAGTTGTACAGATTGGAAGGGCCTTCCTTTTGGGATAGCCAATTGCAAAATCTTCAAGTGTGGCCCCGAAGATCACAGTGATACTCCTGAGATGGACTTTATATATGTATCTTGTTTCCATTGCGAAAATCCCTGGTGTGTAGAGGCCTGTCCTACAGGGGCCTTGTCTAAAGATCCCTCTTACGGGGAAGTAGTTTTAGATAAAAATCTTTGTGTGGGGTGTGGGGCCTGTGTGAAGGTGTGCCCCTGGGGTATACCCCGCTGGGATCCTCTGACCGGTACCATGAGTAAATGTGATTTCTGTGTGGAGCGCCTGGAACAAGGGCTTGAACCCGCTTGTGTTACCCGGTGTCCTACCGGGGCCTTAACGTTTGTTTCCGCCGAGGAATTTGTTTACCTAAAAAGACGTTCCTGGCTGTCTAGAATTAAACAGCGCCACATAGAGGCCTTAGAAGCAAAATAAATCCAAAAGACCTTTGCAAAATTGTCGAGATCAGTATGGCAAGCACAACCGCAAGGGATCCGTTCCCATTTTTCGTCCCGAAAAATAGGAACAGATCCTTGAACGGGCCTTAAGAAAGGATGTTTTGCAAAGGTCTCATCAAAGTAAACATGTAAAACAAACAATAAATCTGGATAGTTTTATAGGCTTTTGTCTTATTTACGGTTTTAAAACTTTGTTTTAAGGTTGAAATCTCGTTTAGCAAATACTTAAAAAATAGGAGGTGTTCAATGCTACGATCTAATGTTGTATTTACCTTTGGGTTAGTGTTAGTTTTCCTTTTGTTAAAGGTGCCGGTGAGTTTAGCTTCCCCTCAGGGTAAGGCTTATTGGAAGAACGGCTTTCGTATTGAGTATAACGATGGTAAAGGGCACGAATATAAGTTTCGTTTTCGTACTGGTATTCAACTACGTTATACCTATATGAAACGCGATGATGACATGAAGTGGAATAATGGTGAAGACGCCTACAGCAGCTTTAACATGCGGCGTCTGCGCTTCTTCGTGGACGGCACCGCCCCTAATAAAGACTGGAAGTACTATGTCCACGTCCAGCTGGAGCCCAAGAGCAAGGTCAACACCCACGACGCCTTTGTGATCTGGCAGAAGTATTCCTTCTTTAGGGTCCAGTTCGGCCGGATGAAGATCCCCGGGCTTGGCATCGAGTACTGGCAGAGCGGGTTCATGCAAAACGGCACCGACCGGACCATCTTTACCGATGATAGCGAAAACTACTGGCCAGATAACGGGACACCTGATCTTAAGGTCGGTAGCCACCTTTTGGCCAATGGTTTCCCCATCGGCGGCATGCTGAATTATCGTTCTCAAGGAATAGTCCTGGAGGGCTATCTCGATGCCTTAAACAAGAAGCAGTTTATCTGCTACTGGCTTGGCTGGTTTAACGGCCGCGACACCCAGGGCCTTAATAACACCAATAGCGCAGATCACCTCTACAGCTTCCGTGTGGGCCTTAACTGGCTCCCTGGTTCCGACCCGCGGGGCCCCATGGGGGGCAAGACCTTTCACAACTACTTCATGCAGGGTGATTACGGCTACAACACCACCCCGGCCCTGGCCACTATCTTTTCCGGTTTCTGGACCAAGGATCGCCGGACTACCATATATGATATTGATCTGACTAACCCGGGCTCTTATGAAAAAGATGATTCTGTAGCCCACGACATAGAAAACTATGGTTTGGACCTGGCGGTGCTCTTCCGCTACCTGGGCTTTTCCGCGGACGTGGAGTGGGCCTGGGAGGAGTTCATCCAGGCCCCGGATAAGGCCCTGCAGCAGACCTGGGATCGCCTGGGCTTTCGCGTGAACCTGGGCTACTACCTGGTGCCCAGGAAGTGGGAGGTCACTGTAAAATACGCCTACCTTGATCGTCTCCTGGATAATACCCCGGCCGATTCTCTCATGAGTGGCCTTGGTCTGGTGCAATATGCCAATGGTAAATACGGGGTGGAAGACTACCTCCAGCAGTTCGTGGTGGGAGTGAACCATTACTTCCACGGCTTTAACCAGTACATTACCGCGGATATTTCCTTGCTCCAGCGTCACATGGCCAGCGTGAGCGCTTCTGAAGCGGCGGCGGTAGGACTCACTCAGGATGATTTTGACGATAGCACCCAGAACGACTGGCGCTTCCGCGTTATGTTCCAGCAGTTTTTCTAGGAATCAGGACCCAATCCCCCACCTCTTAAGGGGGCAGCCCGTGGGGTTGCCCCCTTTTTTGTCTTTTTATCCCCTAACCTTTAAGAAAAACCCCTTTGCTGCCGAAGGAAATAAGAGACTTGTGGCGGCCAAGGCCCTTAAAGACACTTTGAGGAGAAGATAATGAAGGTCCTTGTAGTAGATGACTCTAAGTCCATCCGCGAGATAGAAAAGCGTTATTTGCACGAGATGGGCTATCAGGTGGTAGAGGCCGCAAACGGGCAAGAGGCCCTTAAAGTACTGGAAGAAAATCCCGACGTTAGACTGGTCCTTTTAGATTGGCATATGCCGGTTATGAACGGCTATGAGTTTCTAAAACAAATGCGCTCCAGGTCCCAATGGGATCAAATCAAAGTCATGATGGTGACCACGGAGAATCAAGAAAAGAGCGTTATTGATGCGGTTATGGCCGGAGCCAATGAATATCTCATGAAACCTTTTGATCAGGAAATGCTCGAAAACAAGATCAAGTGGCTCATGGAGGACGCGTAGCGTGAGTAAAATTCGCGTTTTGGTGGTGGATGATAGCCCGGTTATTAGACGTTTGATTACCGAGGCCTTAAAAGGGGACAAAGACCTTCAGGTGGTAGGGACAGCTTCTAACGGCAAGGAAGCTCTAGATAGAGCGAGAGTCCTGCGCCCCGATGTCATTACTTTAGATGTAGAAATGCCCGTCATGGATGGTCTTACGGCCCTTAAGGAACTGCGCCGTATTTACCCCAAGGCCAAGGTAATAATGTTTTCTTCCCTTACCGAGAAGGGGGCTGAGGCCACTATAAAGGCCCTTTCTCTAGGGGCCGCTGATTTTGTAACCAAGCCCTCCAGTAGGTCTTTAGCCGAGAGCATAAAACGCATAAAAGAAGAATTGATACCTAAAATAAAAAGCATTGTCCCTGCTGAGAATACAAGGATAGTACCCCCACGTCCTAGAGTTCTCTCAAGCCCAAGGCCTCCTTTACGAAAGCCTCCACGACTGATTGGTAGGCGTGAAGTAGTGGCTATTGGGGTCTCTACCGGGGGGCCAAGGGCCCTTTCTGAAATTTTACCCCAGTTACCCGTGGGGTTTCCTGTGCCTATCCTTATTGTACAGCATATGCCTCCCATATTTACGGCTCAATTGGCCCAGCGCCTGGATCAACTTTGCAAGTTAAACGTGGTAGAAGCCAAAGAAAATATGCCTGTAGTGGCGGGTAAGATCTTTATTGCCCCTGGTGATCATCATATGGAGGTTCGCGAAGTAGGTGGTGTCCGCAGCATTCGTATTCACAAAGGGCCTCCGGAAAATTCCTGTCGTCCGGCGGTAGATGTCCTTTTTCGTTCCGTGGCCAAGGTGTATGGCGGTCGCAGTGTAGCGGTGATCCTTACGGGTATGGGACAGGATGGACTAAAAGGTGCCCAGCTCCTTAAAGAAAAAAAGGCCCTGATAATTGCTCAAGACGAAGCTACCTGTGTGGTTTATGGCATGCCTCGCGCAGTGGTGGAGGCAGGTCTGGCAGATATGGTCTTACCGTTAAACGAAATTCCCAAGATATTACAACAAATTTTTGTGCAACGGATCGCAGCATGAGATCAGAAGTTTTTCGTTTTTTTGCAGATTTAGTCACCAAAAACAGCGGTATAGAAATAAAGCCCGAGAAGACCTATCTCTTGGAGAGTCGCTTAAAAGAGCTGGCTCGCGCCCGGGGGCTTCGCGATGTAGAAGATCTTTATCAAGAGGCTTCGCGGAAGCTTACTCCCCAGCTACGAGACGAAATTATAGATGCTATGACCACCAACGAAACTTACTTTTTCCGGGATCAGCATCCCTTTGAGGCCCTGCGTAAGGTGGTCATTCCCGAACTAAAAAAACTGCGTCAGAAGGAAAAGACCCTTAAGATCTGGTCGGCAGCTTCCTCGACCGGTCAGGAGGCTTACAGCATAGCCATGCTTATACACGAGTATTTCCCCGAGTTACTCTCCTGGCGGATTAGCATATTGGGTACAGATATATCTCAGGAGGCCCTAAAAAAGGCCCAGCAAGGGGCTTATTCCCAGATAGAAGTAAATCGCGGCCTACCCGTGACCTTTCTGGTGAAATATTTCAAACAAAATGGGGCCCGCTGGGTGGTAAACGAAAAAGTACGTCGCTTGGTTACCTTTCGCAAGATGAATCTCCTAGATCCCTTTCCCCCAGGTTTTGGTCCTTTTGATTTAGTACTTTGCCGTTATGTACTCATCTATTTTTCTAGCGACGTCAAAAAAAAGGTATTGGAAAAGATAGCCAAAGTCATGAAACCAAAAGGCTATCTTTTTTTGGGAGCTACAGAGAATCCTCTGGGGCTTCCCAAGGGTTTTGTCCGCAAGGTTATCGGCCGAACAGTCTGTTACCAATGGCAAGGATAAAGGGAGGTACATATGGGATTTGATGAAGAAATTTTGAAAGACTTTATAACCGAGGCCAAAGAGAACCTAGAACGCCTAGATGAAGAATTTGTGGAGCTCGAGCAGCGACCCGATGATAAAGAGCTCCTCTCTAGCATCTTTCGTACTATTCATACCATTAAGGGTACAGCAGGCTTTTTTGGTTTTAAAACCTTGGAGGCCATTGCCCATTTTGCCGAGGATATCCTCTCCAAGCTAAGGGATGGGTTGGTGTCTGTGGACGAAGAAATTACAGACATGCTCCTTAAGGCGGTGGACTATATTAAGGCCATTATCGCGGCCCTAGAAGAGACGGGTCAAGAACCAGTAGACGAGATCTATCTTGACTTTTTGGTAGATTTACGAAATTTTGCCGACAAGGTTGCCCAAAGGGCCAAGGGCGGTGAAAAAGCCGGCCAGGATTCTGCGTCGTCAAAGACCGCTGAGGAAAGATCTGCGGCCTCTAAGGATGTCTCCCCAGAAGAAAAAGATGCTTCTGCGCAAGCCCAGGCAGAGGAGAAAAGCTCCGCCGAAGAGAAGAAAGAAGATGTCTCTTCAGCCGAAAAGGAAGCCGTCCAAAAGGCCTCTGGGGAAGATAAAGCTAAAACATCTGCCCCTACCCCCAAGGCCTCTTCGCCTAAGAAAGAAGACAAGGGAGGAGTCCCTCACGTTACCCTTACCGAGACCCACGTGCGGGTGGATGTAAAGCTTTTAGACCAGCTAATGAATCTTGCCGGCGAGTTGGTGTTGTCTCGTAACCGCTTGGTTCAGATAGCCTCGCGCATAAACGACCCCGAACTCTTTAACGCCTCTCAAAACCTATCTTTAGTGACCACCGAGCTCCAAGAAAAGATCATGAAGACACGGATGCAGCCCATTGGTAATGTGTTTAACAAATTTCCTCGCATTGTGCGTGACCTAGCGCGATCTACCGGTAAGAAGGTCAACCTCAGGATCGAGGGTGCCGATACCGAACTGGATCGATCTATTATTGAGGCCATCAAAGACCCCTTAACCCACCTTATACGAAATGCCATTGACCACGGGTTGGAGGACCCGGATACTAGAGTCCAGGTAGGTAAGCCCCCGGTAGGTACCTTGGTATTACGAGCCTATCATGAAGGCGGGCAGGTAGTCATAGAAATCGAAGACGACGGTCGTGGTATTGATGTCAACAAAATAAAGGCCAAGGCCATTGAAAAAGGCCTGATTACCCCTTCAGAGGCCGAAAAGTTAAGCGACCGGGAGGCCCTGGCCCTAATTTTTAGGCCGGGTTTTTCTACCGCGGAAAAAGTCACCAATATTTCCGGCCGTGGTGTTGGCATGGACGTGGTAAAGACCAACGTAGAGAAATTGGGTGGTAATATCGACATTCAGACGGTACTAGGCTCTGGGACCACGGTGCGCCTTAAGATTCCTCTGACGCTTGCCATTATTCCGGCCCTAATCGTTACTTGTGGGGAACAACGTTTTGCTATTCCGCAGGTAAACCTTCGTGAATTAGTAGGGCTGTCTTCGGAAGAAGCACGTAAGAATATCCATGTGGTGGGAGAATCTGAATTTTACCGGCTGCGCGGGGAGATTATTCCTCTGGTACGTCTGTCTAAAATCCTGGGCCTGGAAAGCAAGCCCGTGGATGGAGAAAGTTTAGTGGTTTTAAACACCGGGGCCATGGATTTTGGCCTGGTGGTAGATTCTATATGGGATTCAGAAGAAATTGTGGTAAAGCCCTTGGGAAAACACTTTAAAAACATTTCTATTTATGCTGGAGCCACCATTATGGGAGACGGGAAGGTGGCCTTGATCCTCGATACGGTAGGTATCTCGCGTAAGGTAGGCCTGAAGGTAGAAGATGTAGATCGGGTGCGTGACGAAGCCGGGGTGGCAGCCGCAGCCGAAGAAGAACAACAGTTCATCCTGCTTTTCAATGTCTCTCCTCAGGAACAATTTGCTATCCCTCTGGCTTTAGTAGCCCGTCTGGATAAAATATCAGCCGATAAATTAGAATTTGTGGGTGGTAAAGAGATTGTCCAATATAGAGGGCGCAGTATACCCATTATTCGTCTTGAAAATTATCTACCTATTCAGCCTCTTCCCGAACAAGATGAGTATCACCTGTTAGTTTTTACAGAAGGGGAAAATGAAGTCGCCTTTTTGGTGTCACGTATTGTAGATAGCATTCAGACACGGATAGACTTAGACGAAAGACTTTATCAAGTAGAGGGGATTTTGGGTTCATCAATATTAAAAGAAAAGACAACATTATTTTTAGACGTTTATAAGTTAATTGAAATGTATGATCCTTACTTCTTCGTGAAGAGAATACCTGAAGAAGGACGCACTTATAAATTGCTTTTAGCTGAAGATTCTCCATTTTTCCGCCAGATGATTGCTAATTATTTAGCTTCTGCTGGATACGAAGTAGAAACAGCTACAGATGGTGAAGAGGCATGGGAAAAGCTTCAAAAAGATCAATTCGATGTGTTAATTACTGATATAGAGATGCCTCGTCTGAATGGTTTAGAGCTTGCTAAGCGAGTTAGGGCTGATTCTCGTTTGGCAAATCTTCCTATTATGGCTTTAACTTCACTATCTAGTGAGGAAGACAAGAGAAAGGGAATAGAAGCAGGTATTGACGAATATCAAGTTAAGCTGGAGCGTAATAAAGTATTAGATGCTTTAGCAGATTTACTATCGCGTAAATACGCCCAAGCAGCGTAATGAAGTTTGATCCATATAAACTCCTAGGGATTAGTCCTCAGGCCGATATGGCTGAGATCAGGCGGGCCTTTAGGGAAAAGGCCCGCCGTTATCATCCCGATATGGGCGGGGATAAGGCCCTTTTCTTAGCCCTGAAACGTTCCTACGAAGAGCTGTGTAATCGTCGGGCCCAAAGGTCTTCTTTAAAAGTCGTCAAAGAACCTCCTCGCACAGGCAATTATTTGCTTACTTTTTTGGATCTTTCTGTACGTGAACTTGCCTTTGGTGGGGTAGTTTCGGTCATTGTACCTGACAAATCTGTTGTTTGTCCTAGGTGTCAGGGCCGCAAAGTTGATCCCCAAGGTAGACAAAGTATTTGTACCCTTTGTAAAGGTAAAGGGGTTCTAGAAAATCGCCAAGGAGAGGTTATTCCTTGTCCTCGTTGTGAAGGCCAGGGGAAGATGGTGGTAGATCCCTGTCCCATATGTCGGGGTCGAGGGAGACTCGAGAGAGAAAGGGAGATAGAGGTGAGGGTGCCTCAGGGCCTAAAACCCAACGATATTCTCCTTCTACCTGCCTCTCCAGAAGGCCCTCCCGTGGATATCTATTTTGAAATTCAAGTTCATGGCCACGATAGGGACAATTTTATCTTTAAAGAGGGCAAACTTGCTACCAAGGTCCGTTTGCCTTTTTGGAAGGTGATTTTGGGCGGTAAAGTTCAAGTATCAACCTTAGAAGGCCGAGAAGAAATAGAGATTCCGCCGGGCTTTGACCCGGCCACGACTTTGACCTTACCCAAGAGAGGGGCTTTTAGGGCCGACGGGACAAGGGAAGACCTTTTGATCTACTTTGAGGTCTATTTTCCCAAAAATCTTTCCCCTAAGGCCTTGGAGCTCCTGGAAAAACTAGCCCAAATCTTAGAACAGGAGGAAAAAGATGACGGTTCCAGCCAAAACGGAGGATAAAGTCCTGGCCCTCAATGAGGAAACTAAATTATTTATTACCTTTTGGCTTGGTGGTTTCCTGTTTGCTATACCCGTAGAAGAGGTGGTGGAAATCAACCGCTCCTTAGATATTACGCCGGTTCCCCTGTCTACTAAATTTGTCGCCGGAATCATCAATCTTAGGGGGCAGATCATTACAGCTATAGATCTTGCTACCCACATCGGTTTAGAGAAACATAGCCAGGCCCACCATAACGTGATTATTGGCCGAGATGGTGAGCCCATAAGTCTTCTGGTAGAACAGATCGGCGATGTACTGGAAATCCCTGTCTCCGAAATTGAAGAGCCACCGGACGTTATTGAAGGTCTTGACACGAAATTTGTAAAAAATGTCTGTCAACTACCAGAAAATCTTCTAGTAATTTTAGACGCCAAACTTTTGCTAAATAATTAGCCCCAAATAAGAGATTTCTTCCCCGCGAAAGTAAGCCTTTTTGGGCGAGCGCTCCCTGGGTAGTCACGGTGAGCGCTCCCTACGGAAGATTATCTCACAGTGGGCTTTGGCCTTTTTAAGATTTTTCCGGGGCAAGGCCGGCAAAATCTAAAAACTGTTGCCAGGTTTTTCGTTTGTCTTGGGGAAAATCTTCCATAAATATACTTTCCCAGGCCGGAGGTTTTGGTTTTTTAAGGAGTTTCATGCCGGCTTCTTCTGGTGTGCGGTCGCCCTTGCGCAGATTACACTTACGGCAACACAAGACCACATTCTCCCAGACCGTTTTACCCCCTCGCGAACGAGGGATTATATGGTCTATGGTGCGATCCTTTGGGTTTTTGACACTCTTTCCGCAATATTGACAAGTATATTGGTCTCTTACTAAGAGGTTGGCCCTACTGAAGACCACTTCCAGGCGGGGCAAACGATCAAATTTTACAAGATAGATGGCCTCGGGGGCCAAAAAGGATAAACTGGGGCTGTGTATTACGCGTCCGTTACCGTTAGACACATAAAAACGGCAGGCCAAGACCCACTCTTCTAAGGTGTGCGTGGTCCAGTCGGGGGTAATAACCTTGGCGGAGCCTTTGACCAGGTGACAAATGGCCCGTTGCACAGTAGTGACCTGAATAGCTTGATAATAACGGTTTAAGACCAAAACCTTTTCTTTTAGGATATTGGGGCCATGGTCTACCATGTCTAGGGGAATGTAACGCATAAAATTTTTTTTGTCATGGGGCAATAATAACCAGGTGTTGTCTCTTTACTGTTTGTTACAAGAAAAGAGTTAACATTTATTTAATTTCGTCGTGATATACGGCCTGAAGACCTTTCTAGTACCTCTTAGGAGAAACAGAGTCACTTTTTAAGCTGGCGAATTAATATCTTGACAAGACGAAGCCGCTTTTTTGTGCTATGTATCCTGCGAAGCCATTTAAAAGGAGGTCTAATATGAAAATTTATTATGATCAGGACGCTGATCTTGAGCTGTTAAAGGGCAAAACCATTTGTGTATTAGGTTACGGTAGCCAGGGGCACGCCCACGCCTTGAATTTGAGAGACAGTGGCCTGGATGTAGTAGTGGGCTTGCGCAAAGGGGGACCAAGTTATGAAAGGGCCAAGGCAGACGGGTTTGAACCCCTGGAGCCTGGGGAGGCCTGTGCGCGGGCGGAAGTCATTATGGTGCTGGTGCCTGATCAAATTCAACCTCAAATTTACGAAGAGGCCATAAAACCCAATCTTTCGGCAGGAAAAATGCTCATGTTTGCCCACGGTTTTAACGTTCATTTTGGTCAGATACTACCTCCTAAAGATATAGATGTGACCATGGTGGCCCCTAAAGGGCCAGGACATCTTGTGCGTCGTGAATATGCCCGCGGAGCAGGAGTTCCTTGTCTTGTGGCGGTAGAACAAGATGCCACAGGAGAGGCCTTAAAACGGGCCTTGGCCTACGCCAAGGGTATTGGGGGGACCCGGGCTGGAGTCTTGGAGACCACCTTTAGAGAAGAGACCGAGACAGATCTCTTTGGCGAACAGTGTGTACTGTGTGGTGGTGTTTCCGCTTTGATAAAGGCGGGGTTTGAGACTTTGGTTGAGGCTGGTTATCAGCCAGAGATAGCTTTTTTTGAATGCTGCCACGAACTAAAACTTATAGTGGATCTTATATACGAAGGTGGTCTGGCCTTTATGCGCTATTCAATAAGCGATACCGCCGAGTATGGGGATCTAACCCGAGGGCCAAGGGTAATTAATAAAGAAGTAAAAGAAGAAATGAAGCGTATTTTAGAAGAAATTCAAAGCGGTAAGTTTGCACGGGAGTGGATCTTAGAAAATCAGGCCCATCGTCCGGTTATGAACGCCTTAAGACGCAAGGAAGCCGAGCATCTCATAGAAGAGGTAGGGGCAAGGCTTCGGGCTATGATGCCCTGGTTAAAGAAAAAGTAATCCTGTAAAGGTAAGGGGGTGTGTCCCCCTTACCTTATTTTAAGGCCTTAAAGGCCTCGTAGGCCGCTTCAATGGTAAGGTCTATTTCCTCTTCGGTATGGGCCAAAGAGACAAAAGTGGCCTCAAATTGTGAAGGAGCCAAGTATACCCCCCTGGCTAGCATTTCGCGCCAGAATTTAGCGTAGCGTTCTGTATCGGCAGACATGGCTTGGGCAAAATTAGTTACTTCCTCTGAAGTAAAGAAACAGGTCATCATAGAACCCACCCGGTTTAGGCTTACTTCCACCTCGGCCTCTTCTGCTGCTTCTCGGAGGCCTTTTGAGAGCCTTTGGGCCAGTTCTTCAAGGCGCTGGTATACCCCTGGTCTTTTTAAGACGTTTAGGGTGGCCAACCCGGCAGCCACCGCAATAGGGTTGCCCGAAAGGGTGCCGGCCTGATAGATAGGCCCTTGTGGGGCTACGTGTTTCATGATTTCGGCCTTACCCCCGTAGGCACCTACCGGGAGCCCCCCTCCGATAATTTTGCCCAAACACGTAAGGTCTGGTGTGATACCGTAGTGGCCCTGCGCACCATTAAGGCCTACTCTAAAACCCGTTATTACCTCGTCGAAAATGAGTAAGGCACCGTTTTTTAGGGTCAATTCTCTCAAGCCTTCCAGAAAGCCTTTTTGGGGAGGGATTACCCCCATATTTCCGGCTATAGGTTCTACAATAACCGCCGCGATAGTATCACCTGATTTAGCAAAAACTTCCTCCACCGCGCCCAAGTCGTTGTAGGGAACTGATATGGTGTTAGATACGATCTCTTCCGGTACGCCAGGGCTACCAGGGATGCCTAGGGTGGCCACCCCTGAGCCCGCCTTGACTAAGAAAGAATCGGCATGGCCATGATAGCAACCGTCGAACTTGATAATTTTTTTACGCCCGGTATAGCCTCTGGCCAGGCGGATGGCACTCATGGTGGCTTCGGTACCGGAATTTACCAAACGTACCATTTCGACCGAAGGTATCAGGTTACAGATCAACTGGGCCAGTTCTACCTCTTGCCAAGTAGGAGCACCAAAGCTTGTCCCTTGTTCAGCAGCAGCCTGGACAGCAGCTATGACCTCGGGATGGGCGTGTCCTAGAATTAAAGGCCCCCAAGAGGCTACGTAGTCTATATATTCGTGGCCGTCTACGTCTATGATAAAAGGTCCGGCACCGCTAGCTATGAATAGGGGGTCGGCCCCTACGGCCTTACAAGCCCTTACCGGGCTATTTACCCCCCCTGGTATAACTTTTAAGGCCTCGGCGTAAGATTTACGCGAAATGGTTCCTGCCATTGTAGTCCTCCTCAGGCTAGGTCTGTTTTTCCAGTAACTCAGGAAAGTAAGGTCTTGTCTTCCTGACTATCTCTTTTTCCGTAAACAGTAGGACATAGTCTTTAAGTTTTAGTTCCTTTGCCAGGTTGGTTACCAGTTCTTTACACTCTTTTTCGTCGGCCGCGTGGACCATCGTGTAAAAATTGTACGGCCAATCCGGACTTGTCTGGCGAACATAGCAGTGGGTCACAAAATGGAGACGAGCGCAGAAATTGCCTACCTCATCAAGCCTTTCTGCTGGTACCTTCCAGGCCACCATTACGTTACCTTGGTACCCCGAACGGTTTTGTCTGACAGTGGCGCCAAAGCGTCTAATTATCTTTTTAGAGAGTAGTTTCTTTAGGGTAGCAATGACTTCTTTTTCGGTACACCCAAGCCTTTGGGCCAACACATGATAGGGGCGTGCTACTAAAGGTATACCCTGACTAACCAAGGCAATGAGTTTTTTTTCAAAAGGGCTAAGATCAACCATTAGAATTTTCCTGCTAAAATAGCCAGACCAAGGATTATAAAGATGGTTCCTGACATATAACGTATAATCTTTACAGAGACATGTTCGCCTATAAAGCTACCTGCTATTACACCTAAGGCTGAAGAAAGGATCAGCGCCAGGGCTGCTCCGCTAAAGACCAAAATTTTATGTGAAGACTTGGAGGCCAAAAGCATGGTGGCCAGTTGGGTCTTGTCGCCGATTTCGGCCAAAAAAACAGTGATAAAAGCGGCTAAAAAGGCCTTCATATAATTACTTTGAACGTCTTACTATAAGAAGAGCCGTAAGGGCTCCTGCTCCCACAAGGATCAACCGGCGCAGAAGACGTAGCGAACGACTCTTTTCTAGCCCCTTTTTCCAGGCTTTTTTAATCTCGCGCATCTCTCTACTCTAGTATCGAAATTTTAAAATGTCTATTGGACTTTGGTCTGAGATATAATAAATTCTTGCCAAGTTGACAAAGACGATTAGTGTGAAAATCCTTATTAAAAGCTTGTCTAATAGTACCCAAACGTAGCAGGGAGGATAAATATGGGGGAAATCAAAAGTACTTTGGAAATAGCTATGGAAAAAGCCGAAAAGATTGGGCGTGCTTCCAAGGAAGAGATAAAAAGGGAAGAATTGATAAAACAAGGGCGTCGTTTAGCAGCGCGTTTCCTCCAAGAGAAGGATTTTTCCCTTGCTGAAGAACTGGCCAGGTTGGAACCCAATGATCGGCCCTTAATATTAAAAGGGGCCGTAGACACCTTACTCTATAACATTGTTTTTCCTAAAGACGAACAAGATTTACAGGAACTCCGTCGCGTCCTTGAAGGATTAGTCATTATTTTTGCTCAATTTCCCGAGGTGCGTAAGCTGGCCCAAGAAGTAGAAAAGCTTCTTTCCCTTTATTATCAACATTATCAACAACTCTACGAACAATTTAAACAGCAGTTTCAAGCCCAAGCCCTACAGATGGAAGAGGCCTTGAGTCAGCAACTAGGTGCCCAGGTAAAGGTGCCTCCAGAAATGACCCCTCAGTTTCAAGAAGAATGGCGCAAAGTGAAGGATAAATTACAACAACAATTTAAGCCGCAGTTAGAGTATTTGAAAAATCTCTTTAAGAAGATGCTTCCTGCATGAAAGAGGCCCTTAAAAAGCTTTTAGAAGAAGTAGCAAGGGGGGATCTTTCGCCCTCTGAGGCGTTAGATAGATTGGCTGATTTGCCCTACGTAGATCTTGGTTTTGCCCGTATTGATCACCATCGTTTTGTTCGTAAGCACTTCCCAGAGGTCATTTACGGGGCAGGTAAGACTTATGAACAACTCGCAGAGATTATCAAACACTTTTTGGCGCGCAAGATCCCCTTGCTGGTGACTAAAGTAGATTCCAAGGAGGCCCGTAGCCTGACAGAACATTTTACCGAGCTCAAATTTTTTCCGCTCAGTAGGATTTTGGCCTACGAGCCCGCGCCTCGTCCTAAAAAGGGCAATATATTCATCGTAGCCGGGGGGACTTCAGATCTCCCCGTGGTAGAAGAGGCCCAGGTGGTGGCGGACTATCTTGGCAACCGGGTCCAAGTCCTTTGCGATGTGGGGGTGGCTGGTCTTCATCGGTTGTTGCCCGAATTGCCGCGCTTGCGTAAGGCCCGTGTGCTTATTGTAGTAGCCGGTATGGAAGGGGCCCTGGCCAGTATCGTGGCGGGTTTAGTAGATAGGCCTGTTATCGCTGTGCCTACTAGTATCGGATACGGAGCTCATTTTGGAGGGCTTGCCCCGCTTTTGGCCATGTTAAATTCCTGTGCTCCAGGTATAGGGGTAGTAAATATTGACAACGGTTTTGGGGCGGCGTATCTGGCCAGTCTTATAAACCAAATTAACGACCTCTCGGAATGAGTCGTTCCAGAAGTTGTTTCAACTCGTCTAGACAATATGGTTTTTTTAAGACACC
>JALSKZ010000009.1 GCA_026988575.1 Thermodesulfobacteriales bacterium
GTGGAGGATCTTGCACACGCGTCCGTCACAGCGTGGGCCAGCACAGCCCCTTTTGGGTTGTACGCAGACCACCACGTTTCCGAACTTAAGCCCGGTGATAACTATTTCGCCCTGGTGCACCATGGCTGGGGGCACCCCGTCTTTTTCTTCCCCTGGCGGAGCGCCCCAGGCCTCCTCCATACGCTCACGCACATAAGGGGAAAGCTCCCTCCACCACCTGAGGTATTGTTCCAGGGAGACCTTGGCCAGGGCACCGCCCTTGGCGACGATTTCCTCCACCGTGGTCCAGCGAAACTCAGAGACGGCCTTGCGTTCAAGGATAAGCCGCGCCAGGGCTTTGCCATCCGGAGGGATGTTTTCTACCAGGTAGCCTTCTTTTTTAAGACGCTTAAGCAGGCGCACCACGCTTTCCAGCGAGTCAAGGTTGGCCCCTGCGCCCACGGTGGCTTCTACCGAGGCACAAGGGTTGTTATGGAGCACAAAAACGACTTTTCTTTCGGCAGGCGGTGTTTGACGAAGCCTGACCCAGGCAGCCACCCGGGAGGCGAGCCTTTGGCAGCGTTCCATAAGCGGAGCACGTTTTTCAAGGGAAATGCTGGTTTTTTCGTCTTGCCACCGCTTCATGGCGGCAATGGCAAGCGGTTCGATAACACCCTCAGCTTCAGGCAGCGCAATGGACCAGCCTATCTCGCTGGTAAGCCCCTGGGGATTTTTACGCCACTGGTCTTCGTCCTGGTAATACATGGTGACCGGTTGAAACACCGGGACGTTAAGTTTCTTAAGGAGCTCAACCCCTTTGGCCGCAAGCTCTGAGTCAGAAGGGCTTCGGCGTTCGGCCCCGAGTAAAAAGGGTTGAAGCTTGACAAGGGCCTGGATCAGGGGCTGCTTTTTATGGTCGAAGAAGAAGTTCTCTACCGCCCAGGCGCTTCCCTTAGCGCCAAGGGCGCTATCCGCAAGGCTATAAGCAAATACCGGGATGACGAAAAGGCCTTTTTCTTCAAGGGCTGAAATAAGGGCGTTTTCTACGTCAAGGTCGTTATTTACCCAGTATTGCCGTGAAAATAAAATACCCACCAGCGGTGCTTTATCAGGGGGAGTATACCAGGAAAGATATTCTTCGGTTGAGGAAAACACTTTTGGGGCCCGAGGGTGATAAATCCCCTCCCAGGGAAGCTCTTGGGGTGGTTCATAGGCTATTTCTTCTCCCAGCACGCGGGCCGCAAGATACCGCACAAGCTGGGTGTAATTTTCCGGGCCACCGTAAAGTAAGTAGCGATAGACCGTGGCGCCGACTTCGGCACCACCTGCTGAAAGTGGCCAAAAGCTTGCTTCATAGCCGGTCCAGACCACTTTGGCCCTGGGGGCATGGGTTTTTATTTGTTCTTCGAGCTCTGGCCAGTAGTCTTCTGCGGCCCGGTAAAGCACAATAGCCGAGGCCTTTTGGGCGCTTAAGAGAAATTTCTCAAAGGTTTCCTGGTCGGTTAAGCTTTTGGTGGAATAAGCTTTCAAAGCAAAGAGGTTTTGTTCTTTGGCTGCCTCCACCAAAGGAGGCAAATAACTACTCCACATAACGGCTAAGACTTTTTTCATCTGGCCCCCTGCTGTGTAGCACTTTTAATAATTTCTCGCCATTTTATAAAAATATATTAAACCTGTTAAGCACTTATCTTTATGCAAATTTCAAAATTACATTTGACATGTTACTTTCAAAAGTTTAATAACACAAGATTATGAAAAAGACCTTTGCAAGATTGTCGGGATTAGTGTTGTAAGCACAAGCGCAAGGGATCCGTTCCCATTTTTCGTAGCGAAAAAATGGGAACGGATCCTCAAGGTGTTTTGCAAAAGTCTCAAAAAAATTTAAGGAGGGGAATTATGGGAATGCGGGCAGGTATTTTTCTCCGAGGAGCTTTAGGCTTAGTGTTTTTGTGGGTGCTAACGTGTATGGTTCCGGGTGTTTGGGCAGAAGACGTCTCTCTTGGCGAAATCACCGTTACCGCCACCCGGACGGAAATTCCCGTCACCCAGGCCCCGGCAAGCGTCACGATAATTACGAAGAAGGATATGGAACAAAAACGTCTTATGACTATTGATGAGGCCCTTAAAAACGAGGCAGGGGTGTATCTTAGACGAACCAAAGGGCTTATGGATTCTTTGGCGTCTATTACTTTGAGAGGTATTCCTTACCAAAAACGCACTTTGGTGCTGCTTGATGGTGTGCCGATAAACGAGGGCTATGAAGGAGGGGTAAGTTGGGGTGTTCTTTCCACTCAAGACGTTTCGCATATTGAGGTAGTTCGAGGCCCTTACTCTTCTCTTTGGGGAGGCAACGCCATGGGGGGCGTGGTGAGTCTTTTCAGCCTTCTTCCTGAACGCCTTACCTGGTGGGCGAAGGCCGGATTAGGCAATGGAGACGAAGTTACTCAGGGCTATCGTTTCGGCCTTGGTAACCGTGTAGGTAATCTTTCCTTTTTACTTGGCTTCGAAAAGGATAATGATTTGGGCTATCCTACTTCGCTAGTAGTAAAAAAACCCGAATCTGGTAATGGTACGCTTCTGGGAGGTTATCCTACTACCGATCCCACCGGGACTGAATTAAGATGGGTTGTGGGTGATAAAGGAAATAACTGGGCCAAACGAGAAAATTATCACGGGACCCTTGGCTGGTTTTTCGGAGAAAATGATTTAGTAAAGCTTTCTTTTCAGCATGGTTGGTTAAGTTATGGTTACGGCCCCCCTCATACCTATGTTCATGATGCCAGCGGAATTTCCTCTTTTAGTGGTACTGTACAAGTACCAAACGGTCAATATGTAAGTATATCCCCTTATTCCTTCACATATTATGCTGGTATTGGGCGCAAGAAAACAGACGTTTTGTCCGTTAATGTCAAAAAAAGTTTTAATACTTTGCTTTTAAAATGTACTATGGGTTATTTAGACCGCGACAGCTATTGGACAAAACCTTCTTATCCTGGGGACTATTATACTGCTTCCGGAGAGATTAATAAAACTTCGGCAGATACTTATTATTTTGACTTAAATACTTCTCTTCCACTAATGGAAGATCACTTCCTTACTACGGGTTTCAGTTATCGTTACGATAAGGCAGACGTAGATACTTCTGATATGGCCTTTTATCGTGATCCCGACAGCACTTTAGACAAAACGTATTTGGCAGGAGGTAAGGTTGAAACCCTGGGTTTATTCCTTCAGGATGACTGGGCTCTTGTCAAAAAACTTCATTTGTTTTTAGGGCTACGCTATGATCATTGGTGGACCCATGACGGCTATTCTGGAAACGTCGGGCAGGTAGAGAATTATCCCTCTCGGGACAAGGGGACCTTTTCTCCAAAGGTGGCCTTGGTCTGGCGTCCTGATGATACCACCACTTTGCGAGTTTCTTATGGCAAGGCCTTTCGGGCCCCAAACGTGTACGAACTCTACCGCACCTGGACCTCTTCTTGGGGAACTACCTATCATGGAAATCCAGACTTAGATCCCGAAAAGGCCTACAGTCTCGAAGTAGGTCTTAAAAAACGGATGTGGAATAAAAAAATACAGTTTGAGGTAAGTCTTTTTCAGACCTGGCTTCGAGACATGATCTACAGGCAGACTATTGGGTCAGACAAATACTGGGTAAACGCCGGTAAGGGAGAGATCTTTGGTGTGGAAGCCGGGCTTACTTGGAAGCCTCTTTCCTGGATTACAGCAGAGGTGAACTATACTCGCAACGATACCAAGATTGTAGAAAATGAGGCTGATCCCAGCTCGGAAGGAAAGCGTTTTATCAAGACCCCACCTTGGATGTGGAACTTCCATTTAGCTGTAGAAAAGGGGCGCCTTTCCGCTGCTCTTTGGGGTCATTATGTAGGCAAAGTCTTTTTTGAAGAAGACAATTCCGATGTGGCAGAAGGCGTATACGGAACGGCAGAAAAGTACTTTGTAGCTGATTTCAAGGGAACGCTCCATTTAACACAGCTCCATATCTTGCAAATGGACATGAAGGCCGATCTTTCATTGGCTGTCAACAACCTATTTGACGAGGACTATTGGGATTACTATCGAGCTCCCGGTAGGACTTGGTTTCTATCGTTGGAGCTAAAATATTAAAGCCAAAGGGGCCGGGGGCCGGCTCTTGGCTATTTATCGCAAGGTATGCTGAGGCATTAAACGCCGGGATGTCGGGAACCGTTCCCATTTTTCGGAGCGAAAAATGGGAACGGTTCCAGTAGAGATCTTAAGAAGAGGTAGTAAGCATTAGCGAAGGGGACCGGTGGGCCGGCCTTTGGCTATTTGTTCTAAGACAGGGCTAGGATGATGGGGAAAGGTTATCCTGAACAAAATGTGGTGGAGCGAAGCAGCCTCCGTGCTTTTAGTCATCCTGAGCCGTTCTCCCATGTCATCCTGAGCGAAGCGAAGGATCCACAGATAGCCGCAGGCGAAGAGCCTGCCCTGAGCCGAAGTCCTGAGCCACAGGCGAAGGAACAGCGAAGGGATCCACTAATCGACCTGTGGATTCTTCGGGACCAAGGCA
>JALSKZ010000010.1 GCA_026988575.1 Thermodesulfobacteriales bacterium
TACGGTGAGAAGCACCTCGATGCCTACCACCTGCTCTGTCTTCCAGGGGGCTTTTTGGATGGTGATCACTTGGGGGCGGCGCAAGCCGGGGCCCACCGTTTTCGCTACGCCCGCGTAGCAGGCTCCCAAGAACGTCTAATTGACCAAGTCTTACGCCTCATTGCCAACGGCGGGTTAATTATAGGCATATGCAATGGTTTTCAGCTCTTGGTAAAACTCGGATTATTGCCGGGCCTTGACGGAAATTATACCCAACGCTTAACAAGCCTTACCTATAACGATTCAGGACGCTTTGAAGACCGCTGGGTAACCCTTAAAGTCAACTCTTCTTCCCGTTGCATCTTCACCAGGGGCTTAAAAAGGGCCTTTTTGCCCGTACGCCACGGAGAAGGTAAATTTATCACCAGTGATACCAAAGTGCTAAAGCGCCTCCAAGAACAGGGACAAATCGTCCTGCAATACGCCAAACCCGATACCATGGAACCTACTCAGGAGTATCCCTACAACCCCAATGGTTCGGAGGAGGCCATCGCCGGTATATGTGACGAAACCGGACGCATCTTCGGCCTTATGCCTCACCCCGAGGCCTTTAACCATCCTACTAATCACCCCCGTTGGACTAGAGCGGCTATCCCTCAAACAGATCTGGGAATCCAGATTTTCCGTAATGCGGTAGAGTATATTCGTCAAAATATTCTCTAATGTCTGAACCGAATAACACGGTCTTTAAAGGTCTTATAGAATCGGTACTTGCCCTGCGGCGTAAGCTTATTCTCCTGGCCGTTATTTTCTTGGGTCTTACCCTCTTTTTCTACGTGTTTTCGCCTCAAATAATTGAGCACCTGGAACGACATCTAGGCCAAAAACTGGCCTTTTTTGGGGTGCTAGAGCCTTTTCTGGCCTTGATTAAAATAGCCTTGGTAGCCTCTTTTATGACCCTGTGCCCGTTAATTTTGTGGCTCATCTGGCTGGCCCTAGCTCGGGTTTTTAAACTACCCCGCCTAACTGGTTTAATCTTTATCCTGGTAGGGCTGTTACTGTTTTATAGTGGAGTGTGTTTTTGCTACTTCGTCACCCTCCCCTACGGCATAAAGTTTTTGCTTTCTTTTCAAAAACAGGACATCGTGCCTACTATTTCGGTGGGACACTTTGTCAACTTTGTTGGCATGTTTCTCCTGGCCTTTGGCCTCATTTTTGAGCTCCCTCTCATCATGGTGATGTTGACTTTAATCGGAATCATAAACCCGTACCGGGTAGCTCATTTCCGACGACACGCCATACTTATCATTTCTATATTGGCCGCGGTCCTTACCCCCACACCAGATGTGTTTAATATGGCCCTAATGGGGATACCCCTCTATCTGCTTTTTGAGGCCGGCCTCTTAGCATCTAAACTCGTATATAGAAAAAAATCTCCTCTCTCCCGGTAGCGTAAATACTGTTCCCTAAGCAGCCAGTAAAGGACCCCCCGATGCTGCTATAACTTTGTTTAGCGTAAAAAATGCTCCCCTTGAGAGTAGCCTTGTCCTTAAAAGGGCATTAGCCTCTTAGGGGTAAGAGGACAACCCTTCGTCTTGCCTTGGATAAAGATCTTAGTATTTTTTATTTTTAGGGGATAAGTTTTAACAGAAAATGGGTAAAATTTACATTCTTCCACCAGAAATTGCCCAAAAGATCGCTGCCGGAGAGGTAATCGAAAGACCGGCTTCGGTAATTAAAGAACTGATTGAAAATTCGCTAGACGCCCAGGCCTCCAAAATAGACATTGACCTTACGCAGGGGGGGCTAAGCCTCATTCGGGTACACGACAACGGTCATGGTATGGACGCCCATGACCTTGAATTATGTTGGCAACCCCATGCCACCAGCAAAATAAAAGGCCCTGAAGACCTACTTGCCATAGAAACCCTGGGGTTTCGAGGCGAGGCCCTGGCCAGCATGGCTGCTGTTTCTAGGCTAGTGATTACCTCACGCCCCCCAGAGAGCCTGCTTGGTCACCGCATAGAGATAGAGTACGGACGTGTAAAGGGGCTTAGAGAAACTGGTGCTCCCAAAGGTACCACCGTAGAGGTACACCACTTATTCGCCAACGTACCGGCCCGGCGGGCCTTTTTAAAAAGCATACGTACCGAAACCCTCAAAGCAACAGAAATAGTTCGTCTTATGGCCCTGGCCCACCCGCAGGTAGCCTTTAGCCTAAAGGCCTCTTCTCGTCTCGTCTTTCACCATGAGCCCTCATTAGGCCGCCAGGGCCTCCTGGCCTCTTTGGCCGGGGTAAAAGAAGAAGACCTGCGCGAAGAATCTCTTGTTAAAGATATGTACCAAATAAACCTTATTTTGAGCGCACCCCATATAAAATTTCCTACCACAAGACATTTTTACCTCTTTGTAAATCAGCGTCCTGTACGTGATAGGTTTTTGACCACCGCCCTCTTAAGGGCCCTAAGCGGTGCCTTTGCCAAGGGTCAATACCCTGTGGTTTTACTGACCTTGCAAACACCTCCTGAACTGGTGGACGTAAACGTCCACCCGGCCAAATGGGAAGTACGCTTTCGGGAAGAAAAGATCATCTTTAATCTGATCCAACAGGCCGTACAAAGGGCCCTAAGTCCCCGTTTTTATGTTTCACCGACCCAGGACAAAAGACCTCCCGAAGAAGATCTCCCCTTGGCTCCAGAACCAGGACCGCACAAGGCCCCTACGGGGTATGGTCTAGACCTTGATTTCCTGGCCTCAGCTCGGGGGCAGGTAAAAGAAGCCGTACCTCCTTACGGTATAGACTCCCCGTCCCGGGCCATTGGCCCCCTGGGGCAAAAATATTATCTCTTTGAAGATCAAAGGGGGCTAGTGATCCTTGATTACCACGCCGCCCACGAACGTTTAATATTTGAGAGACTAAAGAGGGCTTATCAACAAAAGGGCCTTGCCTCCCAGAAACTACTCTTGCCGGTAATAAAAAAACTCTCGGCCCAGGCCCTAGAGGCCTGGGAAACGCATCAAAAATTACTTTCTCAACTTGGTTTTGAGATTATGGGGGCGGGAAGCACCGAAATACGTATCTTAGCCGTACCTGCTCTGGTAGGATCGCTAGCCACTGAGGCCCTGGAAAAGATCCTGGAAGAAGATCTTTTTTCGCCTCCAGGCCAGATTTTAGACCACGTCTTTGCCTCTTTGGCCTGCAAAGCAGCAATAAAGGCTGGGGACAAAATGACCCCAGAAGAGGCCCTGGATCTCTTTACCCAAATAAAAGAGCGGGGCCTTACCCATTGTCCCCACGGGAGACCCCTTTACTGGCGGATAACCTATGAGGAGCTGGAAAAACGACTTGGAAGACGCCCCTAAAGACATACCTCTGCTTGCCGTGGTGGGTCCCACAGGGGTGGGCAAGACCGCAGTAGGTATTTTTTTGGCCCAAAAGCTACAGGGAGAAATCGTCAATTTTGATTCGGTCCAGGTCTATAAGTATCTAAACATTGGTACCGCCAAACCCTCACCCGAAGAGAGGGCCATGGCCCCTCACCACCTCATTGATATCCTTGAACCCGAAGAACCTTTTCATGCCGCTGCCTTTGTGACCTTGGCTGATAAAGCTATAGAAGATATAGGGCGTCGGGGAAAACAACCCATCCTGGTGGGAGGCACTGGTCTCTACCTCAAGGCCCTGTTACACGGCCTCTTCTCCGTGGGAGACGTGGGGCCTATACGCCAAAGACTAAAGGAGCGACTCCAAAAAGAGGGCCTTGCCTCCCTTTACCAGGAGCTACAGAAGATAGATCCAGAAACAGCCAAACGTTTATCACCCAGCGATTGGGTACGCATCTTAAGGGCCCTTGAAGTATACTATGCCACGGGAAAGACCTTTTCTACCTTGGCGCGGGAACATTCTTTTCGTCCCCAACGCTACCCCTGTCTGAAAATTGGTCTTTATCTCCCCCGCGCTCAACTTTACGTCCGGCTGGACCAAAGAGTAGACCTTATGCTGGCCCAAGGGTTCCTAGAAGAAGTAAAAAATATCTTAAAAAGGGGTATCAATCCCGCCTCAAAACCCTTACGTTCCATTGGCTACCGACATATGATTGCCTATCTCCAGGGGAAGGTCTCCCTGGAAGAGGCAGTAAGGCTCATGAAACGTGATACCCGCCGTTATGCCAAAAGGCAGTTGACTTGGTTTCGAGCCGACCCAGAGGTTAAATGGTTTCAACCAACGGAAAGGGAAAAAATCCTTTCCTTGGCCTTGGCGTTTTTAAAGCAGGCAAAATCTTAGACTTATACCCGTACTGGTTTTAAGGCCTTATGTTGCTTACACCAATACATGGAAAAATCAGCCCGTTCCAAAGCGGTATCCAGGGTGTCGGCGGCAATAATATTGGTGACCCCTAGAGAGAAACGCATCTGGCACTTACCATCGGGGAGCTTTACCCAAAAACCTTTTTGGTAAAAATCCTTGGCAAAAGGGATAAAGGCTTCTATAGGGGAACCAATAAGGACGGCGGCAAATTCATCACCATGAAGACGAACAATAAAGTCCCTTCGTTTGAAATTATTCTTCAAAAAACGCGCAAAGGTTATCAAAACTTTGTCTCCCATCTTGTGCCCGTAGTGATCATTAACGGATTTGAATTTGTCTAGATCAAAATAGCAAAGGAGATAGTCTTCTTGAAAGATATTCTCTTTGATTACTTCATAAAAATACTTTTCCAGGGCCTTGAGATTCCAAAGATTGGTCAATTGGTCTCGTAGGACGCTGTCTTTTAGAAAAGATAGTTCCTCTTCTAGTTGTTCAATACGTTTAATGTAGTTGGCAATGCGAGAGAGGTCTTCGGCAATGCCCAGGGAGACGGCCTCTTTAGGGCTTAATTTTTTGAGGAGATTGTTAAAGATGCCTTTGCATTCGCTAAGGAGGTCTAGGACATAATTTTCCTTCTTCTCTATCTTTGTCGCCGCATAAAAGGCATCGGCATATTGGGGTGGGAAAGGGACCTTTTTTTGCCTCTGTATCTCTAAAAAGGCAATCCAGGCGTTTAGTAAGGCCTCGCGCTCAGCCTTAAGCCTACCTTCAAACTCTTGAGCATCGGTGGCCTTGGGGACCATTTGGCGGGCACAGTTGCCGTTTTCTGCAAACATACACCAACCCCTTTGTTTTTTTCATCGCATCGGTAGGGGAGGAAAAATCTTTAAAAATTGAGTTTTTAGAGGTCTAAAATCTGCCCAAAACGAACATAAAGGGAAATTGTTACGCTTATTGTAAAATTTTGGGTCTTAAGATTCTTCCCAGAGGCAGATATAAGAATGGAGAGGTACTTCTAAGGCCTTACTAACCGGCACACATTTGGCACAAAGCATAAATACCAAGCGATCCCGGCGAGGGGCCTTACTTAAGGTCTCGAAGTGTCCCATCCCCTTGGCCAAAATAATATCTGCCTGTTGATAAATAGAGCGGAACTCCGCAGAGGCTTCTTCCCAAACAAGACCAACTATCCTTGCCCCTGTACTAACCACCGGCACAGGAAGCTCCACATCTATCTTTTTAAGGTCCTCAAGGCATAGATCATTTTGCAAGGGTTCTGGTTTTACCGCGTAGTAAACCTCAAGCCCCCTATCCTTTAAAGCCTTTAATAGGGGTAGATCAAAAAAGACCTCCCCGGCATTGTCTGTAAGGTAAAGGACTACCTTGGCCTCTTTTAGGGCCTGGACCACTCGGGAACGATGGTCTATCCCTAGGGTTACACCCTGCCTAAAAGCGGTTTCTATTTCCTCTAAAGGGCGAAAAAAGTCTATGGCGTTACCTAGCAAGGCAAAGGCCAAAAGGTCTTCAAGGCCCTTGTTATAGTAAGGTAAGAGCTCCTTGGCCAAGCGACTGGCTATGGATATCTCTTTCTCTTTTAAGGGCTGATAAGGATCATAGGCCTTACAATATTTTTTTATTTTTAGATGGAGCCTTGAGGCAATGATGGGGGGTGGTAAAGAGGGGTCATACAACTCCTCTAACCAACCAAGGCCCTGACGCAACGCCTTATCGTCTCCGGGGCACGCCAGACTTACGGCCTGGCGGACAAGCCTCTCCAGACAAGGCCGACAGTACTCTGGCATTTGGGAAAAAAAGCGCATGTCCTTTATATAATCAAACCAAAAAGGTAATTCAATATCCTTACTCGATCTTACCCTTGCCCCTCAAAGAGAATTTTCTTGGTAACCCGCCGTGGATAGGGCGCCTTTTACATGCTTGGCCTTGGAATTAAAACTGGTCTCGATTAAAATCGGTTAACCTAAAAAGACATTACCGTAACCGTTGGCTATGATTACCCTTTTTTGGCGCAATTTTTGGCTATATTTGTTTGTCGTATTAACCTTCCCCCCTATAAGTATTTTTCTTATTTTCATCAGCCCCTTAGACCCCAAGAGGATTATAGCCCACTGGCTAAGCCGACGGTGGATGCCCATTGTCCTCTGGATAGCAGGGGTTAAGGTAAAGGTCTCGGGGCAAAAGAATCTCTCCCCTGAGGGGGTCTATATCTTTGCGGCCAATCATCAAAGCCAATTTGATATTCCGGTGATAGAAAAGGCCTTACCCCGTTCCATTAGGATACGCTGGTTGGCCAAAAAAAGCCTGTTTAAGATCCCGTTTTTTGGTTGGGCCATGAAGGCTGCTGGTTACATCGCTGTAGATCGCCAAAATCCCCGAGAAGGCCTAAAAAGCCTCCTGGCGGCTGTAGAGACCATTGGCGAGGGGGCTTCGGTGGTTATTTTCCCCGAGGGGACCAGAAGCCCAGACGGCAGGTTGCAGGACTTTAAGGGGGGAGGCTTTGTCTTAGCCCTAAAGAGTGGGTGCCCTGTAGTCCCTATTGCCGTGTGTGGGACCCACAAGATTCTACCCAAAGGGTCTCTGGTAGCCCGCCCTGGAGAAGTTTACGTAAAAATATTACCCCCTATTCCCGTAGATGGTCTAAGTTTACGAGACAAAGACCTTTTGGCCCAAAAGACCCGGGCGGCTATTGCCGAGGCCTTAAAGAAAGGCTGTCAATAAAAGCCTTAACTATTTAGATTTTTAGATTTTCGCGCCCAAGAGCCCAAACCCCCGGTATTAACGCTCTCTAAGGGCCATTTCTAACAGGGTCTCTACCAAGTCTTCAAAAGACAAACCTATGGCCCGGGCCGCCAGGGGTAAAAGACTGGTCTCGGTCATCCCCGGGATGGTGTTTGTTTCTAAGACATAAATGTCTTCTCCCTTAATAATCATGTCTGTCCGGCTATAATGTCGGAGATGAAGGACCTCGTGCGCCTTTAAGGCCGCCTCTTGGGCCCTTTGGGCCAGGGACGGAGTAAGAGGGGCTGGGCAGACCTCTTCAGTGGCCCCAGGGGTATATTTGGCTTCGTAATCGAAGTAGCGGTGCCCTGCTCCAGGACGAATCTCCACCACTGGCAAGGCCCTCTGTCCCAAGACCCCCACGGTAATCTCCCTCCCACTGATATATTCCTCAATAAGGATACGTTCATCCACGTCAAAAGCGGCTTCTAGGGCTTGCCCCAGATCATCTTCGCGTTCTACCAGCGTAAGCCCTAAACTTGAGCCCTGAGAAACAGGTTTTACCACCAGGGGGAATCCCAAGTGAGCCAAAGTATCCGGCAAGGGCTCTCCCCGACGTAATTCCACTGCCTTAGGGGTTAGCAAACCAACGGCTTGATAAAAGCTTTTGGAAAGCATCTTGTCCATGGCCAAGGCACTGCCTAAAACCCCAGCCCCCTGGTAGGGCAGACCGAGGAGCTCAAGGAGCCCTTGAATGGTGCCGTCCTCGCCGCCTACCCCATGTAAGACCAAAAAGGCCACTTCAAAATGGGAGGCCTCCCTCACCAAGCTCTCTAAATCAGTAGCCGGGTCAAACACCTGTACCTGATGCCCTCGAGAGACCAAGGCCTTTTTTACGGCCTGTCCTCCTCTTAAAGAGACCTCTCTTTCCGAAGAACGTCCTCCACAAAGTAGGGCCACTTTAGCCATTTCTTTTCTCCTAAAAGGTTCTTTTTGTCTCCACGCGGGATAGTTCTTGTACTTTTTCTGGTCCAAAGGGCAGCTTTTTGAAAAGTCTTCGTTCAAGCAGGCGGGTCAGATCTTCAAGGCGTCTTAGCCTAAGTAACGAAGCTATATCGCGCCCGTAACGTAAACGCAGGTCTTTAAAGCGTTCTTTTAACGGGACGATCTCGGTGTGTTTTACCCGCTTGTCCGCATAATAAACCACCTCCTCGGCCCGGATAGGGGCCCCAGGAGGACCGGGGATCAAAAATATGTGTTGGGCCACCACCTCGGCCACTTCGGGATAACCCAAAGATCTCAATTCCCTGGCGGCCGACAGAGCGTGGTTTTCACCGGTTTTAAGGGACCAATGCTTGGTCAAATCATGCAACAGGGCAGAGGCCTCAATTAAAGCCAGGTCTAAGGGCTCTCCCACCTTTTTTAGGGCCTCGGCCAGAAAACAGGCCACCTGAGCCACCCGCTCGGAATGGGCTACTATATGAGGAGGTACGTCGTATTGGGCCAAAATCTCATAACATTGCTCTCGAGTAGGCACACGCATAAACCAAAACCTCCTGCCTCTAATCCTACTTTGAAGTGGATATTACGCAAATTTTCCCTCTTTCGTTAAGAAGATTTCGATCCCAAAAGATAAAAAAAACTAGAAAAAAGCAGAAAATAATAGATGTTGCTTTTGTTTATATAATTTATTGTTCCACGCAATCTTTTGTAAAAGCTTGAATTTTTCTGAATCTTAAGAAACAGCTCTATCAAAGCCTTTCCCGAGATATTAAGCATAAGACCTTGTTTTATCGTGTAGGAAAACCCCGCTGGGCCCACCAGATAAAATCCAGGCTGGATAAAAATATTTGCTTTTGACCTCTTTCAACCTAGGGAGTACCCTTCAGCCTGTCTCTTTAGAGGGGAGGATTTTTATGACAGGAATCTGGGAAAGGCTAAAACTTGCTTTAAAGGAAAGGCTCCCGGAAGCCAGTTATCGTGTCTGGATAGAACCTTTACGGTGTTTAGGACTTTCGGAGAAAAAATTGGTCATCGCTTGTCCCAATCAATTTTGTCTTTCTTGGATTAAAGAAAACTATTACGAACAATTAGAGGCCGTATTACGGGAACAAGGGCTTTCTCTAGATATCGAACTGGTGGCCGTAGAGACCCCTCCTCCACAGGTGGTTCAAAAAGACCTACCCTACGATCCCACCCGGTTACTGGGCAGAAAGCTATCTTCCCGCTACACCTTTGAAGAATTTGTAGTGGGAGATTGCAATCGTTTGGCCTACGCTACGTGTTGGAACATTGCTACTGAACAGTCTCAAGGGAACATTATCTACTTGTGTGCCAACACCGGCTTGGGTAAGAGTCATCTAAGTCAGGCTGTAGGCAACTACCTCCTGGCCCAAGACCGGCAAGAGCGGATCTGTTATCTCACTGCTCAGGACTTTACCGCCCAGCTAGTAAGGGCCCTTAGGAATAATCGCCTGGAGGATTTTAAAGAAAAATTGCACAAGGGCTGCGATATATTGATGTTAGAAGAAGTCCACTTTTTTTCAGGTAAAGAATTTACCCAGGCTGAACTCGCCCTCACCTTGGATTACTTATATGATATGGGAAAGACCGTGATATTTACTGCTGACCGTTCTCCACAGGAGATTAACAAGCTAGATTCTTCCTTAAAGTCACGCTTTTCTGCCGGGGTATTGATCCGCATCAACCCCCCGGATTATAAGACCCGCTTAAACATTATTAGACGTAAGGCTAACAACCAGGGAGTAGTATTTCCCGAAGAGGTAATTACCTTTTTGGCCAAGCACCTGCGCGGAGATATACGCCAAATAGAAAGTGCCGTCATCGGCCTGGTAGCCCGCTCCAGTCTCTTGAGGGAACCCGTTAATCTGGAACTGGCTCGAGAACTACTTCAAGAAATTAAGCCGCAAGAGCCCTCTCTTACTAAAGAGGGAATCCTCAAACTGGTGTGTCACTATTTTCAGGTAACCCCGGAAGAATTGTGCTCTAAATCTCGTCAAAGACGCATAAGCTTTCCACGGCAAGTAGCCATGTACCTTTGTCGACGTTTTACGAGCGAAAGTTTACAAAGCATTGGCAGACTTTTTAAGCGCGACCATGCTACAGTGGTATACGCTATCAATAGTGTGGAAAAGAAACTTCAACGTCCTAGTTCGGTAAAATACCAAATAGAATATCTTTGCCGTGAACTCGAAGAACGCATATCTCCAACTTTCGAAAACGACGAGAAAGAGGCTTAAAACCCTTTTAGGGGAACGCTTTTTAGAGGCCCCCGAAGACCTTAAAGCGTATGCCTTTGATGCCTCAGGCCATGAGTTTTTACCCTCAGCCGTGGCCTTACCCCAGACCGCGGCTGAGGTCCAAAAAATCGTCCTTCTGGCCCGAGAAGAACCGTTTCCCATTATTCCTCGTGGTGCAGGTACCTCTACCACTGCTGCTCCTTTAGCGGTAAAAGGCGGACTAGTGCTCAGCATGTGTCGTATGGACCGCATATTAGAGATTAACCCCCAAGATTTAGTAGCCGTAGTGGAGCCTGGAGTATTTACAGGTAAGTTGAAAAAGGAGGTAGCCAAGCAAGGCCTGTTTTATCCCCCAGATCCAGCCAGTTATCCCTTCTCTACCATTGGAGGCAACGTGGCCACCGGTGCAGGGGGGCCCAAAGGGCTCAAATACGGCGTTACCAAAGATTATGTCTTGGGGCTGGAAGTGGTCCTACCCAGCGGAGATAAAGTGTTCTTGGGCACTCGTACGGCCAAGGGGGTGGTAGGCTATGATCTAGTGCACCTCTTTGTAGGCTCAGAAGGCACCCTAGGGATAATTACCAAAATTGTCTTAAAACTTTTGCCGTTACCCCCGGCCCAAGCAGTGGTCGTGGCCGGATTTACCAAGCTCGAAGAGGCGGTAACGGCCTTTGGCCAAGTCTTGCAAAGCGGGGTACTTCCCTCTACGGCCGAATTGATGGATGAGATCACCTTAGAGGCCACCAAAAAGCTTAGGCCGTCATCCCTCATACCAGATAATATCAAGGCCTTGATCCTATTCGAACTGGACGGTACCCCCACAGCCCTAAAAGAAGAGGTCTTTCTATTACACAAGGCCCTTAAAAAGGCCCCTTTGTATCAGGAGGCCTGGACCGAGACAGACCAAGAAGCTCTTTGGGAAATAAGGCGAAGCATTTCACCGGCCTTAAAGGCCCTGGGTCCCAAAAAAATGGCCGATGATATAGTAGTGCCCAGGTCAAGACTGGTTGAGTTTGTCCATTTTGTAAAAGCCCTCCAGACCACCAACAACCTCCTCATCGCCTGTTTTGGACACCTGGGAGACGGAAATCTCCACGTCAATATACTGTTTGACCCGCAAAAAGAACCCCTAGAAAAGGTAAAAGGGGTACGGGAAAAATTGCTCCAAAAAGTCCTTGCCTTATCTGGTACAATTTCTGGTGAACATGGTATCGGCTTGGCCAAACGCGCTTATTTACCCTGGGAAATTCCCCCTAAGGTCTGTCAAATAATGTATCAGTTAAAACAGGTCTTTGATCCCCAAAACATAATGAACCCTCACAAGGTCCTTTAGAGACAAGTTAAAGTTTTTCGTCCAAAAATCGACTTTAAAAACAACACAAAACTTTACGGAGGGCGTATGAGCAAATCTACAGTGGTAGAGGCCCTGCACGAAGCCGTCAAAGAAGTTATGGCCACCTTAACCGGACAAACCCCTGTTCCCGAAAAGACTTTTGTACGCGATGAGCCAGAGGCCCTGGGTGAAGTCTCTGCGGTGGTAGGCCTGACGGGGACAAACTTTACCGGCAGTTTTATTGTAAGCTTTAAACAAGAATGTATTTTTCAGGTAGTAGCAAGCCTTTTCGGACAAGCCCCAGATAAGATAAACGAAGAAGTGCGGGACGCTGCCGGTGAGATGGCCAATATGATATGCGGAGCCTTTAGGCGGCGCTTTGAACAACAGGGTATAAGCCTACAAGCCTCTACCCCGGTGGTGGTTACCGGTAAAGATCATACCCTAAAAATTCTCTGTCATAGTAAACGTTTGGTCATCCCTTATTCTCTTAATGGTTCAAACCTGTTTGTAGAATTTTGCCTAGATAAAAGGGGCTAATCCAACAAAAATTAAATATACATTTATGTAAAACATGTTCTCTACCATCTCCATATATTTGACAAAAATGTAATATTTGCCTAGACTAGGTTTGTTTTATACCCTCTCTGGTGTAATAAAGACCCCTTCCCTAAGCTATGGCATAGAGATTGCTTATACGTGTCCCCAAAAAGATAGGAGGGGCTTTGATGAATCCTGCAGACATTGCCTTTATGATGCTTGCTTCTGCCTTAGTAATGTTCATGACGCCAGGGTTGGGTTTGTTTTATGGAGGGCTCGTAAGGCGCAAAAATGTTCTTTCGATCATAATGCAGTGTTTTATTTGTCTGGGGCTGGTAAGTATTATTTGGTTTGTTTATGGCTATAGTCTTGCCTTTGGACCAGATCACAGCGGCCTAATAGGCGATCTGTCCTATGTGTTTTTTAAGGGTGTTGGGCTAAATCCAGGGCCTCCAGCCTCCAATATTCCTCATCTCTTATTTGCCGCCTTCCAACTCATGTTCGCCATAATAACCCCGGCTCTAATTACAGGGGCCTTTGCCGAGCGCATGCGTTTTTCGGGGTTTTTGGTCTTTACTACCCTCTGGATGACGTTTGTATATTTACCCCTTTGTCACTGGGTATGGGGTGGAGGATGGCTTGGTAAACTAGGAGCCCTTGATTTTGCCGGAGGAACGGTAATTCATATCGCCTCTGGGGCCTCGGCCTTGGCTACCGCCCTGGTACTCGGACCAAGGGTAGGATACAGAAAGGAGGCCTTTCACCCCCATAATTTACCTTTGACGGTCCTGGGAGCAGGGATCCTCTGGTTCGGATGGTTTGGGTTTAACGCCGGCAGTGCCCTGGCAGCCGACAAGATTGCTGTGCTGGCCTTTATGAATACCCAACTTGCGGCAGGAGCAGCAGCCTTCTCCTGGGCCCTGGCCGAGTGGATTTACCAAGGGAAACCTACCACTTTAGGCGCTGCCTCTGGAGCGGTGGCTGGTCTGGTAGCCATTACCCCTGCGGCTGGCTTTGTACCTGTGGGGGCAGGGGTAGTTATTGGTCTAGTCGCCGGGATCATTTGTTACCTGGCTGTCTTGGCCAAAACTAAGTTGGGCTACGACGACGCCCTAGATGTAGTAGGCGTACACGGAGTAGGTGGTTTCTTCGGAGCCTTAGCCACCGGCATATTTTGTACCCTTTCTGCCAACCCAGGGGGAGCAAACGGCCTCCTGCTCGGAAATGTACATCAATTTTTGATTCAATTACTTGGGGCCTCGGTCTCGGTAGTCTATTGTTTCGTAATTAGTTTTGTCTTGCTCAAAGTGGTCGACATGACCATTGGCCTACGGGTAGAACGCGAGGAAGAAATCCAAGGGCTAGACCTTACCCAACATGGTGAGGCTGGTTACACATTTTAGCTTTTAGGTCATAAAGGTTCCTCTACTTAAAGAGGCCCCGCCTCTAACACGGGGCCTCTTTTTTCTCTAGCACCGAAACTGGGTAGCCAAGTCCTTTAGCCTCTGGGCCAACTTGGTTAGCTCTTGGGAAAGCTCTCTGCTCTTTTGTCCCTTTTCGGCGGTGGCTTCTATGGATGCAGCCATGCGATCGATCTTTTCTTTAATGTCTTCTGTACTACTAGCAGCCAGGTTGGCCGCCTGACTTATCTCATTCATCATGGCGGTTTGTTCTTCTACCGCACTGGCAATAACATTGGATATATCGTTTATTTGGGAAATGATATTACCAATCTCTTCAATGGCCTCCACCGAGGCCCGCGCATCGGTCTGGATACTCTGGATCTTTTGTGAAATTTTCTCCGTGGCCTCGGTGGTCTGTCGCGACAGTTCCTTTACCTCATTGGCCACCACGGCAAAACCCTTACCTGCTTCTCCGGCTCGGGCTGCCTCAATGGTGGCGTTTAAGGCCAAAAGATTGGTCTGTTCGGCAATCTGATTGATAAGATTAATTACCTCACCAATCTCCTCTGAAGAGACGCTAAGTTTGGAGACCACTTGATTTGTGTCTTGCACTTTTATCACGGCCTGGTTGGCAATTTGCGCTGCCTTAGAGGTGTTTTGAGATATCTCACTAATGGCCAATACCATTTGTTCCGAGGCATTGGATACAGCTTGAACATTTTCGCTGACGGTCTGGGCGGCATTTCTTACTTCCTCGCCTTCATAGGAGAGTTGTTCGGAAGTCTGAGCCACTTCAGAACCCGATTTATACACCTCTTCTGCCGAAGAGTACACCTGTTCAGAAGAATCGATAACGTGCCGCAACATCTCTCTTAGGCGTACGACCATTTGTCTAAAAGAATCCAAAAGCTTTCCAATTTCGTCCTTTTTGGTAGGGGGAAATTCGATGGTAAAGTCTCCCTGGGCCACCCTTTCCACCAGGGCTACGGCCTGTTCCACCGGCTTAATGACGGTAAAACGAATCATGGCCCATATCACCGCCAGTATTACCAAAGTGGTGGCGAAGATAAAGGCCTGGTAAAGCTTGAGCCGGTTTAATCCGGCTACGGCCTTTTCCTCAAATAGTTTGGTAAGGGTATTGCATTCCTGAAGGAGTTCTAAGTTGTGGTCTAAGATATATTGTCTATCTAATGCGTTTTGCTTACCGGCCAAGATGGGCTCTAGATGCTCTCTTAGTTGTTGCCATAGCTCTTCTACCCGTTGAATCTGGGCTATTATGCGCGGGTCATTTACAGCCTCAAGATTGAGTTCTTTACTACCATGCTTGAGGGCTTTAAGGCTTTTGGTAAAGAGCTCGATCGTGGCCTGAGCCCCTACAAAGTCTCCTTGAAGGAGTTGTTTTACCAATTTTTGGGTGAGCATGCGTTGCCGACCGGCAATATTTACCGCCACGGCATCCCTGGAATTTTTTTGGAGTACATAGAAGACCAAACCACAGTTAAGGGCACTGATAAAGAACATCACTACCATTACCGCCAACAACTTACCCCGAATAGTCTGGAACCACCTCATAATATCTCCCTCCTGAAAGGGTTTTTAATCTGTCTAAGGTTACTGCCCTTTATATCGGTTTTGAGGAGAAAAAAATAAAGGCCAGCACACGGAGCCTGGCCTTGTTAAAGAAAGGGAGAAAAGGGAAAGAAAACTAGCTAGGAAGTAATGTGCCAGCCCAGATCAAAGGCCTTGAGATTTGCCTCGACATATTTGGGTTTAACTAATCGTTTTATGGTGTTTTCCCAGGTTTTTTGGGGCAGGGAAAAAACACCTGAGGCAGCCAGGGCGCCCAAAGCAACCATATTTAAGGCCCTGGACGTGCCTGCTTGCCGGGCCAGACTTTCGCCTGCAAAGGTATAAACCCGGCGGTAAGCAGCCTTTAGTTGATCTAGGGCTTCTGACAAATCCGGGTAAGAGGCCAACCCCTCTTTTACTATCTGGGGGATTACCGGCTCGGTATTAGTAATAATGGTGGTATTTTTATTGGTACGGACCAAAGCCCTTAAAGTCTCTACAGGTTCCAAACCAACCAACACATCGGCCTCTTTCTCCGAAATCAGAGGACTTCTTAAGCCCACGACGATATTGGTTTCCACTACGCCACCCCTTTGGGCCATACCGTGCACTTCGGACATGGCAACATCTATATTAGCCCCAAGAAGAGTTTCACCTAGCACACGAGAGAATAGGAGGATACCCTGTCCACCCACCCCAACCACCAAAATACGCAACTTCATTTATACCTCCTTTTCCAGGCTAGTGTTTAGCCACCCGGGCTCGATAAAGGATACAGGGGGCCTTGGCTATGATTACCGAAAGGCCCTGGGTCTTTAAAAGGGGCTTTATCTTTTCTCTGGCCTCTTCTTTCTTGTATGGGTTGATGGTAACCACCTGTTCTACGCCCAGGGCCCTAACTACCGCTTCAATATCAATGCGGGGCCTATCTTCAAGGCCTGGCCAACGCAATTCCTGAGAAGGTACAGGCTGATGCCCGGTCATGGCTGTGGTCTCGTTATCCATTATCACCAGGGTAAAGGCATGTTTGTTATAGACGGCATTGGCCAGGGCGGAAAGACCAGCGTGAAAAAACGTCGAATCACCAATAAAAGATACGATACGCTGGTCCGTAGCCACGGAAAAGCCACAGGCTGAACCTATACTGGAGCCCATACATATCAGGTAGTCAGCCATCTTGATAGGGGGTAATAAACCCAAGGTATAACAGCCAATATCTGTGGGATAGACCGTATTGGCCTCCTCCCCCAGGTCCATTAATACTTGCTTTACTACCTGGTAAGTCTCGCGATGGGGACAACCGACACACAGGGTGGGAGGCCGTGGAGGAAGTTCTGGTACCCAGGAAAGGTCAGGCCTCTCTAGAGGAGGTGGCTCTACGCCAAACACCTCGGCCAAGACAAGTTTTACCTGCCGGGGATTAAATTCTAGCGCTCTTGGAAAATGGCCACTGGCTTTACCCAAGATTTTTACTTTTATTTCCCGTTCTTGGGCCACTACCCGGGCGGCTTCTTCCAGGAAGGGTTCCAATTCTTCCACCACAATACAGGTATCAAGACGGCGCAAAAAGTCGGCCATAAGCCCCACAGGCCAAGGATAGGTAAAACCCAACTTTAGGACCGGCACCCTGGAGGACAAGTCAAGCTCTTCCAGGGCATCCAACACATAATTAGCCGCCACGCCACTGGTGATGACCCCCATGGGGCCTTGCCCCATACGCTTATTAAAAGAGGAACCATCCGCCAAGACAGTAGCTTCTTTCATCCTCTCCAGTAAAACTTGATGCCTTAGCCGGGCCACCGCAGGAACCGGCACCCAACGTTTTAAATCTTTTTCAAAATATCCCTGGGGTCTAGTGGAATAATCAGCCATCTGGGTCACCTTAACCGGGGCCCTGGCGTGCGAGACTCGCGTGGTGGTCCGTAATATCACCGGCAACTCTAGTCTTTCCGAAAGATCAAAGGCGTAGGAGACCATGTCCTTGGCCTCTTGCGGAGAGGCAGGCTCCAACATGGGCAGCCCGGCCAGCCGGGCATAATAACGGTTGTCTTGTTCGTTTTGACTAGAATGACAGGACGGATCGTCTGCGGTAATAATTACTAGGCCTGCTCTAACCCCAATATAGGCCAGCGTAACCAGGGGATCAGCCGCCACGTTTAAGCCCACATGCTTCATACAAGTTAGACTACGCAATCCAGAGGCCGCCGCAGCCGCTGCTACTTCCAGGGCTATTTTTTCGTTAGTGGTAAATTCAAAATAAAGACCAGGTAATTTCTGCTGAAATTGGAAGAGTAAATTGCCTATTTCTGAAGAGGGTGTACCAGGATAAGCCGCCGCAATACGTACTCCTGCCTCTAAGGCCCCGCGAACAATGGCTTCGTTACCCAAAAGGAGAAGGGTTTCACCGTCGTCCGCAGCTAAAATAGGGTGCATATAGAAAAAACCTCCTCGTAATTGATCACGTCCTGGTTTTAACCCAAAAAGGGCAAGAAAGGCAAGGAGAAAAGACCTTATTTAGATTCTTCTGCGCAGCGGCTACAAAGGCCGTAAAACACCACTTGGGAACGTTTTACTTTGAATTTCTGGGCGTATTTAGGGGGGAGATCCACGGAAAAATCTTCAAATACATCAAAAATGCGGTGGCATTTTTCGCATATCATGTGGTGATGAGGCTCTATGTTGGGATCAAAACGCTTTTTACCGGGCTCTATGTTTAACTCTATTATAAGGCCCTTTTCCTTCAAGGCCTCAAGGGTGTTATATACCGTAGCAAACGACATGCTGGGAAACTTTTCTTCTACGTGTCGAAAGATATCTTCCGCCGAGGGATGCGAGGTGTTACCCTCCAGATACTCTAAAATAGCCAGCCTTTGAGGCGTCATTTTGAGGCCCAGTTTCCGATAACGTTCAATTTTTTCTTTATCCATAATTGTCACCTCAAAAAAGTTTTTAAACTAGTATATATCTTTTTATACAATATATCTAGGATAGATCTCATGTGTCAATATAGCAAAAAAAGTGACACCAGGGTTTTAAAACATTTTCGATATAGGATAGCAACTTTTGGATTTAAGGTGCGAACTGGACAATCTCATGATTTTTTTCAGACAGATCTTGGCGATTTGCAAAGTCTCTCAGAATAATAGAGGCTATTTTAAAAAATTACGCCCTAAAATATCCTAAAAAGTGACAATTAGACTAGGCAAAATATTTTAACATCTTTATATTAAGAAAGCTTTAATTTTAAGGAGATACAAGTGCATCCAGGGCTCAAACAAAAATTTGGAATATGGCATTCCAAGGTAGAATCTGTCTTAAAAGGGTGCATTTTAATGTCCCTTTTTCTAAGGGATTGGCTTGGCCCCATAAAACCCAAAGTTCGTTTGCGTCCCAGGCAAAAGGGAGAAAAGCTCCGCATAGCCATTGTCACCGAGTATTATTATCCCTCCCTTGGCGGGATCACAGAGCATGTCCACCATTTTGCACGAGAACTAATACAGCGGGGGCATGAGATAAAGATTATCACAGCCGATGCAGGGCCTTTCGGGAGAGATACCGGGGAAGTGGGGCCACACGTAATCAAAATAGGACGCTCGGTCTCTATATATGCTAACGATTCCTTTGCCCGCGTTAGTATAGGACGCAATATATCTTCCAAACTGGAAAATATCTTGACCCAAGAAAAATTCGATATAGTCCACGTCCATTCTCCGCTAACCCCTACGCTTCCGCTTTCTGCTATACGTTATTCGCCTGTACCGGTGTTGGGCACTTTTCATACTCATTTCAACGAAAATTTCTGGATGTCCCTCTTCCATTCCCGTTTGCTACCCTATATGAACGCCTTAAATTTGCGCATAGCCGTATCCCCGGTATGTATAAAGTCTCTAGAACGTTTTTTCCCGGCTCAGCCCTTTGTCGTGATACCCAATGGAATAGATGTAGACTGGTATAACCCTAACCAAGCTCCGATAAGTAGCCTAAATGACGGTCATTTCAACGTCCTTTATGTGGGACGTTTTGATCCTCGAAATGGTCTAGACCTCCTTATTGAAGCATTCAAGGCGCTTGCTCCCAAATACCCCAATTTGCGTTTAATCATTATTGGTTACGGGCCTTTAGAAACAACCTATCGCCAGATGGTACCCCAAAAATGGAAAGAAAGGGTCATTTTTGTAGGCAAGGTAGATGAAAAACGGCCTGCATATTACCGTAGTGCGCATGTCTTGTGTTTTCCGGCCAAAAAAGGAAGTTTTGGCATTACTCTACTGGAGGCCATGGCCTCGGGCATACCGGTGATCACCACAGATATAGAGGGCTTTCGCTTTGTTATGAGACATAAAGTACATGGTTTGATGGTGCGCGAAGAAGAGGGTTGCCAGGGCTACATCAGGGCCCTAGAGTACCTATTACAAAACCCCCATCTATGTAAAGAATGGGGGAAAAACGCCCGTCAACGGGCCCTTGATTTTTCCTGGCCACAGGTAACAGAACAAATCCTCCATCACTATTATGAAATTCTCTCCTAATCTTTAACGGCCAAACGAAAGGCATTTAAGGCGCCCAAGATTATTTTATCCTTTTTTTCTAAATTAACCCCTGCAAGATAAAGTCTAGGGGAGACTTAGCCGAAAAATCCACCTAAAGGCCATTTTAAAACTTTGGGGGTGACAAAATGAAAACCTTATTAACAGGTCTACTTTTACTCCTTTTAGTACCCTGTATAGGGCTTGCCATTGAATTTCAACCCATAGGGTACAAAGCTCTCTCCATGGGGGGCGCGGGAGTAGCAACGTCTACGGGAAGTCTGGCTCCGTATTACAATCCGGCCCTCCTTGCCGAACACCATCACGGTGCCCAAATTTCGGTCTCTGGAGGAGTGGGTATCCGCGAGGTAAACCTTGCCGATCATATAGATACCCTGGCAGACATCGGAATCACCGATACCATAGACGAAGCCATTGACTATGTTGAAAATAATTATGTCCAAGCTCTAGCCAGCGGGCTGCCTCCTGAGTTACAGAAAAAATTTCAAACCATTATTTCCGAGCTAAAGGCCATTGGTACTAAAAATGGCCTACAGCTCATGCCTACGGCCTCGGCCGGCCTACAGATAGGAAACTTTGGCTTAGGTATATTCGGCCTGGCCGAAGGCACCGCGCATGCGGTAATCGACCCCCACTACCTGGATATTATTGTCCCTGTAGACGTCACTATAAATGGTGTCCCTCAAACAGTTTATGTCAAATATGACCCAGACCAAAACACACTGTCGCCAAGCACCCTAAACCAATACGCCTCTAGTTCTCTAGAATACGCGCTTGACCATGAGCTCACTTATCTGAAGCTCTCAGGTATGGCGTATTTGGAGATCCCTGTGGCTTACGCCCATAAATTTCCGACCCCTTGGGGAGACCTTGATCTTGGCGGGGCTATCAAACTTATGCCCGGCTGGACCTATGATGGAATAGTGGCGGTGGATACGTCTTCGGGAGACATAAATAGTAAACTAAAAGACTACGATAAGACAGATACTTCCTGGGGGATAGACCTAGGTCTTCTTTTTAAGCCTCACTTTCTTAAAGGCCTTAGTTTAGGCCTGGTAGGCAAAAACCTAAATACTCCCGAGTTTGATACCGTAACAGGCCAAACCTATAAAATAGACCCCCAGGCGAGATTGGGTATAGCTTATGATTTTTCGGCCTTTACCCTGGCCTTAGATGCCGATCTAACCAAAAACAAAACTTTTATCCCCGACTACGATACCCAATACATCGGTGGTGGAATCAGTTTTCACCCCTGGAGTTGGTTTTCTTTAAGGGCGGGAGCCATGCAGAATATTGCCGAAAGTGAAGAGGGTTTAGTATTAACTGGTGGCCTTGGTATGGGTTTAAAATGGTTCCAACTGGATCTGGCCGCTCAGGTTTCTACCAAAAGCGGTGAGTTCGACGGAAACGACATTCCCCGTTATATGAGGATCCAAGCCTCTATAGTTTCAAAGTGGTTTTAAATGGACGATCTAAAGGGCAAAGTTTTACAATAATAGAGAAGTAAGGCGGGCCGTTCTCTTTAGGTGTCATCGGGAGAAGGTCCGTTGCGGCCAACGAAGTGGTCTCAGAGGGAGGGTTACCCCTGCCTCTTTTTGTCCGATAGGTTTCTTGCTATAGTTAGTACATCTTCCATAGGAGGTCGTTCATGACCACTTCCATATTTTTCCTGGTTGCTCTGAGTGTATTATTTTTGGCAAGTGCCTTAAGAATTCTTCGTGAATATGAGCGAGCCGTTATTTTCCGGCTTGGCCGCCTTATAGGGGTTAAGGGGCCTGGGCTTATCATCCTTATTCCCCTCATAGACAAGATGCAAAAAGTCGATTTGCGAACAGTAACCCTAGATGTGCCGCCCCAAGAAGTTATTACCCGCGACAATGTGTCGGTATCGGTAAGTGCGGTGGTCTATTTTCGTGTACTGGATGCAGCTCGTGCGGTGGTCCAGGTAGAAAATTACTATTTTGCCACCAGCCAGTTGGCCCAAACTACCTTGCGGAGCATATGCGGGCAGGCTGAACTTGACGAACTTTTATCGGAAAGAGATAAACTAAACGCCCAGATTCAAAGAATACTCGATGCTGACACCGAGCCCTGGGGAGTAAAAGTATCCAAAGTAGAAATTAAAGAAATAGACCTCCCCGACGAAATGAAACGCGCTATGGCCAAACAGGCTGAGGCCGAGCGTGAAAGACGCTCAAAGATTATAAACGCCGAGGGAGAACTCCAGGCCGCGGAAAAGCTGCTTCAGGCCGCTAAAATGATGGAAGAATCACCTATTACCATTCAGTTACGTTATCTCCAAACCTTACGCGAAGTTGCTGCGGAAAACAATTCGGTAACTCTCTTTCCTATACCAATCGAATTTTTAAACGTATTTCTCAAGAAACAAGAAACAAACAGGGGTTAACAAACTTTAAAAGAGGTTTCGGCTAAAATTAAATAACCCTTTTAAGAGGCTAAAAAAACCCCAGATTGCTAAAACACCCAAAATAGCGGCTACCTTACGCGGTATGATCACCGAGGAGGAAACCTGTTCATTATCTTTGGGTTTTTTAGGCTTACCTTTCACCTCTAAAATTAGCTCCGCCCTGTGTCCCATGTTATCGGAAACAACTATCCGCCAGAGGCCAGGGGTATCTGGCAAAAAGGCAAAGCGTCCGTTTCGATCGGTTCGCCCCCTTTGAAACGAAAACTTACTCTCTGGGGCGCGAATCACTACTTTCACGTAACTGGCAGGCTCCCCATCGTCATAGGCAACCGAAATAATTCCCACACCGTTTTGGTAAGAAACCACTCCCTCCATGGCATGGGCCAGGACCATGGCCGGGAACAAAAATAAAATACCTATTGACCAGAAAAAAGCCTTAGTCGTCATTCAGCTCAATCTTCCTTACCTAGTATTGTTATTACCAGGACCACAAAACAGATGACATTTTGGACATTGTCATTGCGAGCGAAGCGAAGCAATCCCATGGGATCACCACGGCGACTACGTCGCCTCGCAATGTTTTAGTTTATAATAATGGCCTGAGATCGCCTAAGGAGTATCTGGAGGAGGAATAAAAAACAAAGCGATCTCAGGCCGCGTGTATAGGCTATTCCGTAAATTAAAATCCAAAGGTTAGCGTGCATTTATAGCTGGCATAGTCCGCCTTTTTCGGATCAGGATAATGGGTCTGGTACTCACTTTTTACAAGCCATGGGCCTTTTCTTTTTAAAATTTTTATCTGAGCTATCCCTTCTTTGTCTGTCCTGGTGGCCCAGGCGAAAGTCTCTTTCAGATCGCTAAACCCGGCATAGGTGGCATAAACCCAGTTGCGCAAAGGCTTACCCTTAAAAAGGAGTTTCACTTTAAAAAGATCCCCCTCTTTAAGGAGGGAAGGATTAGCAAGCGGCACAAAATAAAAGTTTGATTCAGGAATTGAAATCTCTGGAAGTTCTTGCTTGCCCCCCACACTAATGAGGGCCATAGCGGTATTACATATCCACTTAGCATAAAGAATCTCCTTCCCTTTAAGTTCTTCTCTTGTCTTGTAAAACCAACCCTCTGTAGTTTTGGCGCCAAAATTTTTGGCAATTGCTACCACCACATAAACGCCATTATCTTTGACTCTAAATTTTATGGGCAAGGGTTTTCCGTCTTTAACCTCAAAAGGTAACGCGGTCTTTTTGCCTGTTGGGGAAATCATAAATACTTTTATGCTTTCTAGTACTGCCTCTTGAGCCTGAATAGAATGAGGAAAAGAATGGCCCCAACCAATAGAAATGGTCACAGTGTCTCCCTTTTTGGGAGAGTAATTATCTACATCTAACCATAGGAAATGAGCCCTACATACTCCGGCAAAAAGAATTGCGAAAACAAAACAAGAACAAAAGAGTAATAACCTTTTCATAAAAACCTCCCTGGATATTAGTAATTAATCAAGAAACCAACCCAAAAAGTCCTGGGCCAGGCAACAGCATAATTAGCTGCATTTCTAGAGTAAGAATACGAGGCACTCTGGGCATAATGTTCGTCAAATAAATTCTTTATACTAAAGAATATCTCTGTACTTTTATTTTTGTCATATCTCCAATTATATGAGGTATAAAAGTCAACAACATCATAGCCATCATAAGTATAAAGATTGTAATTATCCATATAGTACTTACCAACGTGACGCCACTTAATCTCAGAAGCTAAGTTCTGCATAAGTTGGTACTTCACTCCTATAGTAAAAATAGGACTTGGCACACGTGGTACTTTTTTGCCTTCAAGGTTAGGATCAGGATTGTCTAAAATCTCTGTGTCTATTAAAGAGAGATTTCCATAAAATTCTAGTGAATCAAAAGGATATAGCTCTAAATTTGCCTCAAGACCTTTGCGTCTGGTTTTACCAATGTTTTGATAAATGCCAGACCCTGGAGGATTTTCTTGTATTTCATTTGTAGTATCTAATATGTAGAGAGCTAGATCGAAAAATAAATGTTTATTAGGAGGAGTAAAAGTAAATCCTATTTCATACTGTTCTACTTCTACCGGATCAACATTGATATTGGGATCGTATTTAGCCTCTCCTTTGGGCAACGCAAAACCTTGCGAATAACTTGCTCTAAAATCTAAAGGATCAAGAAGCTGTGAACGGAAACCTATTTTAGGACTAAAGACATCAAAATCATTCATATCGTGACGAAATCCCGAAGTACCTGGGTCTCGATTTTCATACTCACCACCAAAAGTATCGTAACGAATTCCAAGCTCTGGCCTAAAATAACGCGAAAATTTTAAATTTGCCTGAGCAAAAACAGAAAAGGTTTTTATTATAAAAGTTCTATCTTGTGTTTGGGAAATTCTTACACGGTTAGAAGTATTCCAGCGTTTCCAATCAGTATTTTCATAATAAAACTCAGAGCCTATAACACCAATCACAGGATATGACTTAAGAAGAGACTCAAAGTTTAGGCTTCCACCAGTTCCGTAAACATGCCGAAAGTAATTTCTTTCTGTTTGCCCACCTGGATCATAACCAAATTTGGCAAAACGAGTAAAATCTTGCTGGGTGGCATAAACCCAGTAAAGAAGACGAATATTA
>JALSKZ010000011.1 GCA_026988575.1 Thermodesulfobacteriales bacterium
TGATTTTCAATTTCTGAGGTTAGTTTTGTTTCACTTTGGCCAGTTTGTTTGGCCTGAAGAGCCTCTTCCTCTTCTTCGTCTTCGTATTCCTGACGCTGAATAAAAGGTGAAATCTCATCGGCCAATTGCGGCTGTAATGTTTCTTTTTCCTCACAGGTGGTGCAATTAGAAGCGGACATAGTCATGATCTTTTCTGCTATGCGGTCGGCCTCCTGCTCATATCTGTCGTTTGTAGTACCTATTTTTAGCTTTTTCTGAATAAACTTATTGACTGCTCTATTGCCGAGAGTTTTTTGAAGATAAACAACTGGATTATAGTTATTCTTTGCTTTAGAAGTTAACCTTTGGGTAGTTTTTGGCGATGGTCTAGTTGTTTTTTTAAAGGTTAACATAGTATACCTCTATAACTTTATGTTTTAAAAGTTTTTCCCATCTTTTGTAATTCTCTTTTTATGCCCCTTAAAATATGTTCCATACCCACCTTTTTCTTTTCTTCTGCCGCATAAAAGGCTGCCCTTAAAGCCACATTTCGGATATTCCCACCACTTAGTTTGAAGTTTTTGGCCAGATATTTAAAGTCAATTTCTTCGTCTAAAGGGGTTTCTTTAGGAAAAATCTTTTCCCATATTTTTTCTCTCATCTTTTCATCCGGAAAAGGAAATTCGATAATAAAGTGTATACGTCTGACAAAAGCCTCATCAATATTACGCCGAAAATTCGTGGCTAAAATTACCAAACCGTTATATTCTTCAATTCTTTGTAGAAGATAGCTTACTTCCATATTGGCATAGCGGTCATGGGCGTCTTTTACTTCGGTGCGTTTGCCAAAGAGGGCATCAGCTTCGTCAAAGAAGAGAATAACCCCCGCCCCTTCTGCAACATTAAAGATTTTAGCCAAGTTTTTTTCTGTCTCTCCTACATACTTGCTAACTACTTGAGAAAGATCTATGCGATATAGTTCAAGATTTAATTCATGAGCAATAATACTTGCCGCCATGGTTTTACCTGTCCCTGATGGCCCCATAAAAAGAGCTACCATTCCTTGCTTGGGAATTAATTTTTTAAATCCCCAATCTTCAAACACGTGGTATTGATAGTTTAAACAAGTTACTATTTCTTTTAAATGTTCTATATTATCTTCACTTAGTACAATATCTTCCCACTCAAAAGAAAAATCGACTTTTTTAGCTAATCTATCTAACTGTTTTATTATGGTTCTTCTTCTACAAAAGTCATATATAGCGTTTTCGGTTATGGTCGGTTCTAAAATTTTATTATTATTCATTAAATGACATACCTTTTCTATTTCGCTTGACGAAAGATTAAAAATATGAGTCAGTCTCTTACTAAGATTTTCTGCTTCAGCAATACCTAATTTATTTAAATTTTTGTGCCATAAAATTAATTTATCTTTTGGCGACAACTCTTTGGTTCTCACCCTCAAAAAAGAAAAATTTTCAGGAATTTTATCTGGGATATAAGAGTCTTCAGAAGAGATGATAATCATCCATGATAATCTTTCTGCTAAATCAAACAGTAATTTAGCAGTACTTTCTCCTTCTTCATAAAGGAGATCAAGTCTACTAAAATATACTACAGATCCAGACAGTAGAGCTTCGCGAAATACAATCTTTAGAGTTTCGTTTTTAGGAATATCTGTTTTTGAAAGTAAAGCACTATCTACTTTTAGTAATCCATACCCTAAACAAGAGGTAATTTTTTGAGCATATTTATTGTTTTCATCTTCTGACTTACCTATTACATTCAAAACAATTTTTCTATCTTTATTTATCTCTCTTATAAGGTTTTCCGCAATATCTTTTATGTCATTAGAAATTTCTTTGTTAGCAATAGGAGAGAAAATTTGACAGAACCTTGATATTTCTTCTTCTATAAAATATTGTCCAAGTAGAAAATTCCTAACACTTGGCTCAAGTCTTAAAGGCTCAGATATCCATGATCTTTCCGCATCGGTTTTTTCTATTTTTATCAGCTTAAACTCTAATAAAGGCGCATTGTTCAAAAAACAAGATAATATTCTAAGTTTCTGTTTTGAATTGTTAGCTAATAAGTTACAAATAAGAGCAATACTTGCGTATTTTCTGTTTAGATCATCTTGTAAATAGGCATATATCCTTTCGTATTTTGCTTCTATTTCAGGAGCTGAAATTATGAGAAGAATTTGTTGTTCGAGTTCTGTGAGCCCGAAAATTTGGCCTAAAAGCTCTAAACCAGTAAGAAAAACAGGAGAGGCAAAAGACGTGTTTGACCGTAGGCTTGAAGAATCGTTTATATAATTTTCTATCTCCTCAGGAGTTACGCAAAAAGAACGTAAATCCTTCTCTTTAAAAGAAAAGGCTCCTTTTCCTAAAGCATTGCTTATAAGGGCATCTAAATAGGCAAGAGCTTCCTCAGATTTTAAATCCATAATAAAAGTCACTTCTCTTTTTTTGAAGATAATAGATTATTTTTGTTTCATAAAATATGAAAATCTGAATGATTTGTAGAATTAAAAAAATTCTCTTCTAGTTTAGGGAAAAAAATATAAAAATTGAAAAATTGGAGGATTAAGAGAAAAAAATTACAACTGAAGGTAGGTTTTTTAAAAAGTAGGGCCGGATTCGGTTGATCAAGAAGATTATTAAACTTAGCAGAAAAGGCTGGAGCCGGCGAGGGGACTTGAACCCCTGACCTGCGGATTACGAATCCGCTGCTCTACCAACTGAGCTACACCGGCTCAGGGATTTTTTGTAACACCGGAAAAAGGCCGTTTCAAGAGGATATAGGCCCTAATATTCATATTTCCCATGATCTATAAAAATAGGGCTCTGTCGCTGATAAAACATGGGAGGTAGAGTTTGGGCAATGGTTTCCAGCAAAGGCTTTAGGGTCTCCTTTTTTAGGGCCGAAATAGCTTGTGCTTGCCAGCGACGTTTCAATATCTCTACCTCTTCCGGACTCAAAAGATCTATTTTGTTAAACACCCGCAAATACGGAAGGTGGGAAAGCCCCATTTCTTCTAAAATATTCTCCACAGCCTCTAACTGTTCTTCAAAATAGGGATTTGAAACATCTATAAGGTGTAATAATAAGTCTGCTTCGTATAGCTCTTCTAAAGTGGCCCTAAAGGCCCGTTCTAAATCTTGAGGTAGATCTCTTATAAAGCCTACGGTGTCGGTAAAGATGGCCATATACCCCCCAGGTAAGAGCACCCGGCGACTTGTCGGATCAAGGGTGGCAAAAAGTTTGTTCTCTGCCAAGAGACGGTCACCGGTAAGCTGGTTTAAGAGAGTGGTTTTTCCGGCATTGGTGTAACCCACAATGGCAACTACCGGCAGCCCCTTTCTTTTTCGCCGTTGGCGTCTGAGTTTTCGTTGGGCCGATATGGACTTTAGCTCGCGTTCTAACCGCGCAAGGCGGTCTTTAATACGCCTGCGGTCTATTTCGAGTTTGGTCTCCCCAGGACCACGCCCACCAATGCCGCCGGTTAATCGCGAGAAGGCATCGTCACGACTGCGCAACCGGGGTAACAAATAGCGCAATTGAGCCATCTCTACCTGGATCTTGCCTTCACGACTCTTGGCCCTCTGGGCAAAAATATCTAAAATGAGCTGTGTACGGTCAATGACCCGTAATTCAGTAACCTCCGCGATAGAACGAATCTGGGAAGGAGAAAGTTCTTGATCAAAGATCAACAAATTGGCCGAAAGCTGCATGGCCCGGATAAATAATTCGGAGAGTTTTCCTTTCCCTACGACAAAACGAGGGTCGATCTTGTGTCGGCGTTGGACAATAGTATCCAGTACAGTTACACCTGCACTGCGGGCTAGTTCCTTGAGTTCCGCTATACTTTCTGCTGCCGCAGACTTAGAACGGGAGGTAACGTGAATTAATATGGCCCGGTCTTGTCTATCACTTACCTCCTTAGCCGGGCGCTTACGTTCTAGTTCGTCTTCAAGAGAAGCAATAAGACGTTGAAAATCTTCGGCTAATTCCCAGGGATAAACAGGATCTAAGTATCCATAGTGCTGACCATTATGACCTGAGGGTAATAGATGAGCTACATATATTTTGCCCGGCAAACCATCGGCCCTTACCATAAGGGCAGCCATAAGATCTAAGCGCAAAAAGGCCAGGTCTAATAGGTCGTCTTGATCGAGCCCTTCGTGCGAAAAGTGCGTATGAATACAGCGCAGCCCCCTTAATCTCCCTTCTGCCTCTCGATACCGGGTAATGGCTGGAATAACAATTTGATTATAATCTCCCACTATTACCGACTCCACTTCTCCACGACGGGTTAGAAGTATACCAATTTGGCGGTTTAGCTCCTTGGACAATGTGCTAAGTTCCTTGGCCAGTTCGTGAGAGATGATCTTGGTAGGGGGGACACGCCGACGATATAACCTCTCCAGGCGTCTAATTAGGCTGGGCTTTAACCCACCTGTATTTCCGTATAAAGTTTTACTCATCTAAGGTCTCTTTTCACCTCCGAAATTTTTCTTTTCGTTCTCTTTCTCGAAAGATAAGCCTTAAGGGACTTTTTTCAAACCCCAAGGCCTCTCGGAGACGATTTTTTAGATATCGTTCAAAGCTCTTGGGTATTTCTTCGGGATAATTAGTAAAAATCACCACGGTTGGGGGCCTTATATCTACCTGAGTTCCGTAATAAAATTTAATGCGTTTTCCTCCTGAAGTATAGACCGTGTGATCTCTAGTGGCCTGTTCCAGGGCTTTATTTACCACCCACGTGGGTACCCTGGTGGAATACTGGTGATAAATTTCATCTATCTTGGGTAAGAGCTCCTTGACTCGGCGGCCGGTAAGGGCCGAAATAGTAATTATCGGTGCCCAAGGCAGAAACCTAGCCCCATACTTTACCTGTTCTCGAAGGATGTTACCTTCTTCTCTGCGGCCATCTAATAGATCCCACTTATTGATGACGATCAAACACCCTTTATGGTGCTTTTCTACCTGCGAGAGAATCTTTTGGTCTTGATCGGTAATCCCCTCTTCGGCCGTAAGGAGGACCACGGCTACGTCACAATTTTTAAGAGTTTCTAAGGCCTTGCTCACACTGAATTTTTCTACCCGGGCTTTGATGCGCGCGCGACGTCTTATGCCCGCTGTATCAATAAGCAGGTAACGTCGGCCATCGGGTAATTCTAAAAGGGTATCCACACTGTCTCGCGTAGTACCGGCTATTTCCGAAACGAGCATCCGTTCCTGTCCCAAAAGACGATTTACCAGAGAGCTTTTGCCTACATTAGGCCGGCCCAAGATAGCAACCCGTACAGGTTCCTCAGGGTGCATCAGCTCTTCGGCCTCAAGATCTTCGGGCAAAAGAGGGGCCAAAATCTCTTCTAATTCCTCAAGGTTCCGGCGGTGTTTGGCCGAAATGCCTACCACACGATCAAAGCCCAAGACGTAGAATTCGGGAAGTACCGCATCATGACGCTTACTGTCTAATTTATTTACTACAAGTACTATTGGTTTTTCTAACTTGCGTAAAAAAGAAGCCAGTTCTTCGTCTACCGGAGTTAGCCCCGTCTGCCCGTCCACCACAAACAAGATTAGATCGGCCTCGGCCAGGGCGGCCTCGGCCTGAGAAAAGATGGCCCGGGCCAAAAAGTCATCCTCGCCCGGCAAAAGACCCCCTGTGTCTATAAGAGTCACCGGACGGTGGGCAATTTCGGCCTGCGCATACTGTCGGTCTCGGGTTACACCGGCGGAACGCTCTACCAGGGCCTTTCTGGTACCCGAAAGGGTATTAAAAAGGGTAGATTTACCCACATTGGGCCGGCCTACTACAGCAATACGAAAATTACGAGACATATAAAACCCCTCTTAGTCTAAATAAAGCTTTTAGCTTAAAGGCATTTAAGCAAATACCCTTTTGTGCCGCTAAGCTAAGAAAAGAATTCTAGCCTTAATTTAACAACAAATATTTTCCAAAAGCCTAAATTTTGTTAGAAATAGGATACCATGAGTTTTAAAGAATTATCTACTGCTTCTTTAGAAGAAGCCTTAAGGGAGAGCGAGACCAAATTTAAGGCCCTCACCGAATCGGCTCCTATAGGAATTTTCCTCTATACAGAAAAATTTATTTATGTAAATCCAGCCATGGAAAGGCTAACCGGCTATAGGGCAAAGGAGCTATATAACTTATATGTGTGGGATATCCTCCATAAAGATTTCCGTGATACGGTCCGGCAGCGGGTAAAAAGCCGTTTGCGAGGGCAAGAGGCCCCTACACATTATGAAGTAAAGGCGGTTACTAAAGAAGGCCACGAAAAATGGCTAGAAATATCGGCGGCCACCTTTGAGATACGAGGAAAACATATCGGCATTGGTACGGCTGTAGATATTACCACCCGCAAACAACTGGAGATTTCTCTCCAAGAGATAGTGACCAAATACCAGACCATTTTGGAGTCCTTTGAAGGTTACGTAATAGTCATTGCAGATGATTATAAAATCAAATTTATGAATCGTAAGTTATTCGAATTGAAGGGCTGGGATGCCCTGCAACAGCCCTGTTACCAAGTGTTTCACTCCTTGGAAGAACCTTGTCCTTGGTGCCCTTTACCAAAAATCCGCTCTGGGCATAAAGTCCACTCGGAATTTCAGGCCCCAAAGAGCGGCAAATGGTATCAAATAGTGGCCTCTCCCCTAAAGTTACCCTCTGGTGAACTACAGATGTTGGTCTTGGCCGTAGACATCACCGACCGCAAACGCGCTGAAGAAGAGGCCCTTAGGGCGTCTAAATTAGAGGCCTTGGGGCTATTAGCCGGAGGTATTGCCCACGATTTTAATAATTTTTTGACCTCCATATTGGGTAATATTTCCCTGGCCAAATTAAAATTAAAAAACCATCAAGATATAAAACGTCTGCTCTGCTTGGCTGAAGAAGGGTGTGTGAAGGCCAAAGAGCTTACTTATCAGCTACTCACCTTTGCCAAAGGCGGCCCTCCGGTCAAAAAACCCTCCTCGGCAATCGAGATCATCAAAGACACGGTAAGTTTTTGCTTGCGTGGATCAAACGTAAAGTGGGACCTCGACTTTGAAGAAGACCTTTGGTTAGTAAAACTCGATCCCACCCAATTCAGTCAAGTACTTACCAACTTAGTCATAAATGCCAAACAGGCCATGCCCCAAGGGGGCACCTTGCGTATTCTGGCCCGTAATTACGAGATCAAAAACTGGCTGCCTGGTTTCCCTTTGGAACCAGGCAAATATATAGAAATAGTGGTACAAGACGAAGGAGAGGGGATCCCAGAGGAATATTTACCTAAGATTTTTGACCCCTATTTTACCACCAAAAAAGAAGGCACGGGGCTTGGTCTAGCCATTACTTACGCCATCATTAAAAAACAAGGGGGACACATTCGGGTAGAATCAGAGGTAGGCCGAGGAACGACCTTTTTTGTCTATTTACCGGCATGGGCAGGTCAAAGCGAAACAGACTCTCCTCAAGAAGAAGAAATTTATCTGGGTAAAGGGCGCATATTAATCATGGATGATGAAGAAATGATTCGCGAAACCCTCCAAGAGGCCTTAGAATACATGGGCTACGAAGTAATCACCACCTGCGATGGCAAACAGGCCCTAGAAGAATTCAAAAACGCCCTGGAACGCCAGGAGCCCTTTGACCTGGTGATATTAGATCTTACAGTCCCTGGTGGTTGGGGTGGACGACGCACCTTAAAGGAGATGCGTCGGTTGAATCCTAATGTAAAGGCCATCTTGGCCAGTGGTTATGCCGATGATCCAGCCTTTCATGACGCCAGACCTTATGGATTTGTAGCGGCCTTGCGCAAACCTTTTACCATTCAAGAGCTTTCCAGGGTTTTGCAAAAAGTGCTCCACCAGGACCATTGAGGTGTCGTTCTCCAAAGAACTACTCCAAGAGTTAATAGGCTTTGTCTTCTTAGTAGGGCTTCCTCCTCAGGGCATAGAAAAAAATGCCCTAAGGCTTATCAAACACCTTGGGCTCAGACATTTCATCTTTTTTGAAAGGGATTTTGGCCCTGGAGGGACTTTTTGGGAAATAAAAAACCAGATCTCTCCGCTCCTTTTAGCAGTGGACCAAGAAGGCGGGCCAGTAACCCGGCTAAAACCGCCTCTGGTCCCTAAACTAGAGGCCCCTTTGGAGGTAGCCAAGGCCTCTAACCCCTTGGTAGCGGTGCGTCACCAAGCCCTAAGCTGCCTTAAGGGCTTAAAACAGGTGGGACTAAATTTTAACCTAGCCCCGGTCCTTGACCTGGCGGATCATAAAGCCCCTGCTTTCTTGCGCGCCCGCACTTTTGGTCAAGACCCCCAACTGGTGGCCAAGCTTGGCAGAGAATACGTAAAAACTTTTTTGCAGCACGGGGTATTGTGCTGCGCCAAACACTTTCCTGGTCTTGGTGGCGTAATACTGGACCCCCATCTCGATTTACCCCGCACAGAAAAAATTAACCCCCAGGCCCTAAGGCCCTTTTTCGAGGCCATTGGAGCAGGAGTGCCCGCTATAATGACCACCCACCTAGTGGTGGATGATCTAGGTTATGACCCGGTTACTTTTTCGCCCCAAGCGATAAATATCCTACGAGGGCAATTAGGGTTTAAGGGGCTTATACTCACCGATGACCTAAACATGGGGGCTATTGAACGACATTTCCCCCTGGCCGAAGCCGTTTTAAAGGCCTTTGAGGCTGGACACGACTTGGTCCTTATATGTCAGGACTTTCATAAGGCCACAGAAGCCATCAAAATCTTTAGACAAGAAGTTTATCGTAGTAAGGTCTTACAGGGGCGCATCTTTGAAGCAGCCTGCCGCATACGAGAGACAATTCAAAAGCAGTTGCCTCTTGGCGTGTAAGATGTTAAAGCCTTGGCCGAACGGCTAAACAAGGAGGGAGTCCATGCTGGAATTTATACGCCAACGAGCGGGGTCTTGGTTAGTAAAAATTATATTGGGCGCCATTATCGTGGTGTTTATCTTTTGGGGAGTTGGCTCGTTTAGGGCCCGCCAGGCCAATCTTCTGGCCAAAGTAAATGGTGAGCCGATTACTCTACTTCAGTTTCAACGGCTCTATCAAGAGCGTCTAGACCAGCTAGAACGCATGTTCCGGGGCCAATTAAATCAACAACTCCTTAAACAGATTAATCTACCCCAACAGGTCTTTGAAGACCTGGTCCGTCGTGTACTCCTGCAACAAGCAGCCCAAAAAATGGGCATTAAGGTAACGGCGGATGAAATTCGTCTGGCCATTGCCCAAATACATGTGTTCCAAGAAAAGGGTCGCTTTAGTCCCGAACGCTATCGTTTAATCCTGAGACAGATGCGCCTGACGCCCCAGGCTTTCGAAAATGAGGTAAGGGTCCAGCTTTTAGAGGCCAAACTTCGACACCTTCTTACTGCTCCCGTGGTAGCTACCACCAACGAGGCCCGAGAATTTTTTAATTTTGAAAACGAAGCCCTAAAAGTAGGGTATATCAAGCTTGCTATTTCTTCTTTTACCGGGCAAATAAAGCCTACGGAAAAGGAGCTCCAGGCCTATTTTAAGGCCCACCAACAGGCCTATAAGACCAACCTCAAGATCCAATTGACTTACTATCTGCTCCCCTTTTCCCAGGTGGGCAAAGGAGTCAAAGTAAGTGAGGCAGAGGTGAAACAATACTATGAGGCCCACAAAGACCAAACCTTTTTGCTCCCTGAGGCCCGCAAACTCCGCCATATTTTGGTCGTGGTAAAACCCGGAGAGAAGGAAGAAGAGGCGCGTCAACGGGCCGAAAAGATCTTGGCCCAAATCAAGAGCCCCAAAGATTTTGCCGCGGTAGCCAAAAAGTACTCCGAAGACCCGCATAGCAAAAAAGATGGTGGAGAACTGGGGTTTGTAACTAAAAAAGAGTTATTTCCCAGCCTGCAAGAGCCGGTCTTTAAGGCCAAAGAAGGCGAAATTATTGGTCCTCTACGTAGTCCTATGGGGTACCATATAATCTTAGTGGAAAAAATAAGACCTAAGGGGTATGTCCCCTTAGAGAAGGTGCGGGATCAGATTGTCGCCCACCTAAAAGAGCAAAAAATCAAGGCTCTTGCCTGGGACAAGGCCAATAAAATCTACGATAAGATAGTCCTCTCTGGAGGGCTTAGTAAATGGGCCGCCAAGGAACACGTAAAATTAGGCCAAACACCCCTATTTTCCGTGGAAAGTCCTCCTAATTTACCTATTTTGACCCCCAAGGTACTGAGTGCGGCGCAAAAACTCGAAGAAGGGGAACTAGGTCCTCCGCTTGAGGTCTCCTCAGGTATCGTTATTTTCAAGCTAGCCCGCAAAGATGAGCCCCATATTCCCCCGTTTTCTCAGGTCAAGGAGCAGGTAAAGGCCGACTATATCTTGGCCAAGGCAAAGGAGTTGGCTGCGCAAAAGGCCAGGGCCATATTAAAGGCCCTCTTAGACGGCCATACCGATATAATAGAAAAAGAAGGCTTAAAACTCCAGCAAACCCCCTATTTTAAGCGCAAAAATGCCTTGCAAGACTCAGGTCTTCCTGCCCCTGTAGCGCTTAAGGCCACCACCCTGGGCCGCAAGGGCCAGTGGCTTGAGGAGCCTGTGGCCACCGCTAAGGCCTTTTACCTGCTGGAACTTATCGACTACAAAAAACCAGATCCCAAGGCCTTTGCCCAAGAGAAAAAGGCCTATATTTCGAGACTTACCCAACAAAAACGCGAACAGGCCTTTGCTTCTTGGTACGCATATTTGAGAGAAACAGCAGAAATAAAAGTTTATCAAAAATTACCTAATCCATAAGGAGGTTTTGGCTGTTTTATGCCTAAGCGCACAGACCTTAAGAAAATATTGATAATCGGTTCTGGCCCTATAGTTATTGGACAGGCCTGCGAATTTGACTACTCGGGCACCCAGGCGTGTAAGGCCCTGAAGGAAGAGGGCTTTGAGGTAATACTTGTAAATTCAAACCCGGCCACCATAATGACCGATCCCGAAATGGCTGACCGTACCTACATAGAACCCATAACGCCGGAAGTAGTGGCCGAAATTATCAAAGAAGAACGGCCCGATGCCCTGTTGCCTACCCTGGGCGGGCAGACGGGCCTTAACGTGGCCTTTGAGGTAGCGCGAAGGGGGGTGCTCCAAAAATACGGTGTGGAAATGATCGGGGCCACAGCAGAGGTAATAAAAAAGGCCGAAGACCGTGAAGAATTTAGGGCCGCCATGTTGAATATTGGCCTACGTATCCCCCAAAGTGGTATAGCCCGCAGTGTAGAGAAGGCCATCTCTATAGCCCGAAAAATTGGCTACCCGGTTATTGTACGCCCCAGTTTTACCTTAGGAGGTACAGGAGGAGGGGTAGCCTATAATCAAGAAGAATTAAAGGAAATCGCCGAATGGGGTCTTGAGCTCTCGCTAATCCACGAAATCATGATCGAACAGAGTGTGTTGGGCTGGAAAGAATTTGAGCTTGAGGTCATGCGCGACGGCAAAGACAACGTGGTAGTTATTTGTTCTATAGAAAATTTCGACCCCATGGGAGTTCATACTGGCGACTCTATTACCGTAGCCCCGGCCCAAACTCTTAGTGACCGTGAGTATCAACGGATGCGTGATGCTGCCCTGGCCATAATGCGTGAAATTGGGGTAGATACCGGGGGCTCCAACATCCAGTTTGCCATAAATCCGGAAAACGGAGAGATGGTGGTCATCGAAATGAACCCACGGGTGTCGCGTTCATCTGCCTTGGCTAGTAAGGCCACTGGTTTTCCCATCGCTAAAATAGCCGCTAAATTGGCCGTAGGTTACACCTTGGACGAAATTCCCAACGACATTACCCGGGAAACCATGGCCTCTTTTGAACCCACTATAGACTATGTAGTGGTCAAAATACCTCGTTTTACCTTTGAAAAATTTCCCGAAACCAAAGACGAACTTACTACATCTATGCGCTCTGTGGGGGAAACCATGGCCATTGGCCGTACCTTTAAGGAGGCCTTGCAAAAGGCCTTACGGGGGTTAGAGATCGGTCGGGCCGGCCTGGGGGCCGACGGCAAATCTCCTTCGGATACAGGTGAATCCTTGCCCAAAGAGGTCTTATTAAAGAAATTACGGATGCCCAACAGCGAGCGCATCTTTTATCTGCGCGAGGCCTACAAAATGGGCTTTACCACCGAAGAAATTTATGCCCTAACCCAAATTGACCCCTGGTTTTTAGAACAATTACGTCAAATCGTGGCTAAAGAAGAAGAGATCAAGGCTCAAGGGAAAGATATCTTCACCTTTGATACGCTCTACGAGATCAAGCGCTTTGGTTTTTCAGACAAACAAATAGCCTTTTTGACCGGGCTTTCCGAAAACGAAGTCTCTGCTCGACGTAGAGAGCTTGGCTTGAGGCCCGTTTACAAGCTTGTAGATACGTGTGCCGCTGAATTTGAGGCCTATACTCCTTATTATTACTCCTCTTACGAGGTAGAAAACGAGGCCCGCCATTCAGATAAACCAAAGGTCATCATTTTGGGAGGAGGCCCTAATCGCATCGGCCAGGGAATAGAATTTGACTATTGCTGTGTGCACGCCTCTTTTGGGCTGCGGGAGTTAGGCATTGAATCCATTATGGTTAATTCCAATCCAGAAACAGTTTCCACCGACTACGACACCTCCGATCGTTTATATTTCGAACCCCTAACTTTTGAAGACGTATTGCACATTTACGAACAGGAAAACCCCCAAGGGGTAATTGTACAATTTGGCGGGCAAACTCCCCTCAACCTGGCCGTGCCCCTGGCTCAGGCCGGAGTAAAGATATTAGGTACTTCACCAGACAGCATAGACCGGGCCGAAGATCGAGAACGTTTTACCTCTCTGTTAGATAAGCTGGGGCTCCAAAAACCTCCTGCAGGCACGGCCTTTACCGTAGAAGAGGCCCTAAAAGTAGCCGAAGATATCGGCTTTCCGGTATTGGTAAGGCCTTCCTATGTCTTAGGGGGGAGGGCCATGCAGATCGTCTACGACAGTGAGGCCCTAAGACAGTTCATGGAGACCGCAGCCAAGGTAAATCCCGAACACCCGGTTCTTATCGATAAATTCCTTGAACACGCCATTGAAGTAGATGTAGATGCTATCTCTGATGGAGAGCTTACGGTAATAGGCGGCATTATGGAACATATTGAAGAAGCAGGTGTACATTCGGGGGATTCTGCCTGTGTGCTCCCCCCGCTTACCCTTTCCAGGGATATTATCCAAGAGATTAAGGTGGCTACCAAGGCTTTAGCCAGGGAATTGCACGTCATAGGGCTGATGAATATTCAATTTGCCGTAAAAGACAAAGAGATATTTGTCTTGGAGGTCAATCCTCGAGCTTCAAGGACCATACCCTTTGTGTCTAAGGCCACCGGAGTCCCCTTGGCACGTTTGGCCACCTGGATCATGGTAGGCAAAAGCCTCAAAGAGATTGGCTTCACCCAAGAAGTGTGGCCCAAACACGTGGCTGTAAAAGAGGCCATCTTTCCTTTCAGGCGTTTTCCCCAAGTAGACGTACTATTGGGGCCCGAGATGAAGTCTACTGGAGAAGTCATGGGTATCGACCTAGATTTTGGTATGGCCTACGCCAAAGCCCAATTCGCGGCAGGTATGCGTCTGCCCACTGAGGGCAAGGTATTTATTTCAGTCAAAGACCCAGACAAACCCCATGTCTTAGAAGTGGCCAAAAAATTGGCGGATTTGGGCTTTGAGATACTGGCCACCAAAGGTACCGCCGAATACTTAAAGGCTCATGGTATTTTGGCCCGTCAGGTGCCCAAAATTTCCGAAGGGTTACGCCCCCATGCCGTAGACATGCTTAAAAGTGGAGACATCGCCTTAGTTATCAACACCGCTGAGGGAAAAGAAAGCCGTGAAGACGCTTATCTCATAAGGCGTTACGCCATGGAACTCGATGTCCCTTATGCCACTACCATTGCTTGCGCCCGAGCCATGGCTCAGGCTATAGAACGCTTGAAGCAAGCACGTTTTTCCGTACGCCCCTTACAGGATTATTATCGCAAGCTGCCAGACTGCTACTACGTACGCAAAGGCCTACTCTAAAAAGAATATCTCTTTTTGCCGATATGTCCCCCAGAAACTAATAAAATGGGGGACTTATGGACTTAGGAACTGTAGTCGGCCTGGTGCTGGGCATGATTCTCTTGATTGGGTCGATCTTGGCCGGCGGCAGTTTAGGTCTTTTCATAAATCTCCCCTCGGTCTTGATCGTCGTGGGTGGGACAGTAGCCGCATCCTTTGTGGCTTATTCCCTGGCAGACGTGATTGGCTCCTTTAAAATCGCCATGAACGCCTTTTTTAACAAAATTGACCCTCCCGAGGAAATTATTAAAGAATTAGTTACCCTGGCCAATATTGCCCGACGAGAGGGGCTTTTGAAGTTAGAAAAACAACCGGTAAAGAACCCCTTTCTCAAAAAGGCCATCATGTATTGTGTAGATGGTCACGAGGCCGACTTCATCGAAGAGGTCCTTTCCAAGGAGGTATCCTTACTGGCTGAACGTCACGAGATGGGACAAAACCTATTTAAGAGCATGGCGGATTTTGCCCCGGCCTTTGGAATGATTGGTACCCTTATTGGTCTGGTGCAAATGCTTTCGTCCATGGACGACCCTAAGACCATTGGCCCCTCCATGGCTGTGGCCCTGCTGACCACCCTGTATGGTGCGGTGTTGGCCAACTTAATTTTCATTCCCCTGGCCAACAAATTGTCTATCCGTTCCCAAGAAGAACAACTAAATTATCGGCTCATAATCGAAGGGGTCTTGGGGCTCCAAAAGGGCCTAAACCCTCGGGTCTTAGAAGAAATTTTAAAGACCTTCTTGCCCCCCAAAAAGCGTGAAACAGTGGGAGGCGAAGGTTAATGGCCAAGGAGCCGGAAAAAAAACCAAAGTGTGAAGGTGGAGCCCCTAAATGGATGACCACCTTTTCCGATCTCATGTCTCTACTCCTGTGTTTTTTTGTATTATTATTGTCTTTTTCCGAAATGGACGTAGCCCGTTTTAAAGAAGTAGCTGGTTCTCTTCGAGACGCCTTTGGCGTGCAACGTAAGGAAGTGGTTTTTCAATTACCCAAGGGGATTTCGGTAGTCTCTACGGAGTTTCCGCCCCAATTTACCGTAGATGAGCTCTTGGAGCGCGTTAAGGCTGCGGTAAAACTAGAGCTCATAAAGGGCGAAATCCAAATCGAAAGTCTCAAAGACAGGGTAGTATTGCGTTTTAAAGACGAGTTACTCTTTCCCAAGGGCAGTGCCACCCTTACTCCCAGGGCCAAGGCCGTTTTACTCAAGTTGGGAGAGGTATTGTCTTTATTTGACGGAGAAATAGTGGTGGCAGGCCATACAGATGATTTACCTATTCGTAACAAACGATTTAAATCTAATTGGGAATTATCTGCCGCTAGAGCAGTGGCGGTAGTAGAATTCCTCCTAAAGCATAATTTTGTCCTCCCTCGACAGATCGTAGCGGTAGGCTATGGTCCAAGTCGGCCCCTTTACCCCAATGATACACCAGCCCACAGGGCCGCCAATCGCAGGGTGGAAATAATTCTGCTCCAAAAAAAGGCCCCTCTACTAGGTTATTCTGAGGCCTTTTCCGGCAAAAAAGAACAAGAACCCTTACCTGAGGAGGTCAAATGAACAAAGAAAAGAGGAGTTATATCCGCATTTACGACCGTATTCTTTTACGTCATCAGCGGTTGTCTCCGGAAGAATTTGAACAACGGGTGCAAGAATATCAAGAAGGCAAGGATCAACCGTGGATAGACCCCATCCGTCCCCCTGGAGAAGTACGAAAGCTTGAATCCTTGCTCAAAAAATTACGCGAGCGCGATCGAGACCTGGCCGGCATTATGGAATTATTACACCAAAAGATGGATCGTATCTTAATCCACCTTTTGGGACCAGAGTGTCTCAAAGGTTTTCGCGAGGTAGAAGCCAATCTCAGTGCGGGAGGTATAAGAATACCCCTGAATGAGGAGGTAAAAGAAGGGGAAATATTTGAGCTAGACTTAGGTCTGCTTCCGGAGTGGAGTTTTATGCGTACTTATGGCGAAGTGGTCCGGGTGGAAGAAGGCCGGACAGGAGAGAAGGAAGTGGCCTTTAGGTTTATTTGGATTACCGAAGGGGATCAGGACCGGCTTGTACAACATATTTTTCGTCAACAGGTATTACAATTACAGGCCTCTAGGAGGATTAAGAGGCTTAAAACCGACTAACATGCACCACACCGACGACACTTACCCGGCAAACAGGGTGGAGAAGGCTTTCCTCTTAGGGCCTTTTGCCATTCTTTCCACAAAAAGGTCCTTTTCACCCCTGGGTCTATTACTTCCCAGGCAAAAACTTCTTCTTTGTCCCGCATCCGCGCTATTAGAAAGTCTGGATTTATAGAAAGGGTTTTAAGGGCCTGGCTAAAGGGGACCTCTTTGGCCAACATGTAAAGTAGCGGCGCCAGTCTCCGGTCCCCCCGGGCTATCAGAGCCTGTAGAAAGGCCCATTTGGGTAGATCAGCAGTGAAGACCGTGTTAGGGACACGTCCTATCTTGTGGCGTATCCACTTTAGGCGTTGCTTTAGGTCTTTTACCCCTAAAAACGGGGCCCATTGGAACGGAGTCCACGGCTTAGGTACAAAACAGGCCACACTAATCCTTAGCCCCACCATATAGCCCCTGGGACGCGTGACCTTATCGGCCGTATGTCTTATCTTTTTTACGAGGGCCACCAGGGCCTGGAGATCTTCTTCGGTTTCGGTGGGCAAACCAACCATAAAATAGAGCTTTATTGTGTGTACCCCGGCCTCGGCCAGGAGCCTGGTAGCCTCTAAGATGTCTTTTTCTTCAAGCCCCTTGTTAATAACTTGCCTGAGTCTCTGACTCCCTGCTTCTGGGGCTATGGTAGCGGTACGCTGACGAGTAAGTAAGCGCACAAAACCGGGGGTGAGGCTATCGGCCCGCAGAGAAGAAAAGGTCAACTCACAATCTTTGGCCCAGAGTTCAGCAGCCAGGGCTTCGATCTTATGCTGATCGGCAAATTCAAGACCAATCAAACCCACCTTGCTACCTTGAGGAATGCGCTCCAAGGCCTTAAGCAAGGTATCTAGAGACCACGGACGAGGGGGACGATAAAGCATACCTGCCGCGCAAAAACGACAGCCCCTCCCGCACCCTCGGCCCACTTCTAAAAGATAGGTATCGGTAAAGGTGGTCTCTGGGGTGATCAAGTCAGAAAAGGGAGGCTCCTCAAGGTGTCTGGCCCAGACCTTTTTAACCGGTAAATTCTGCCCCAAAGCCCGGAAGCCCTCTATATACCCCTCGGCATTAAAAAAGACCTGGTAATCGGCATGGAGAAATCCGGGGACCCCTTTTAGGGCCTCTGTTAGGCCTTGGGGGGTGTGAGCCTCCTTCAGGGCCTCCAATAAAGGTTTCAGGATGGGCTCTATTTCGGCCACTAAAAAGCCGTCTACAAAGGGGCTTAAAGAATCTGGGTTTAGCCATACCCCCACTCCTCCCGCTAGTATCACTGGCCCCTTGACACGCTCTTTACGCCAGGGAGAGATGCCTGCTTTAAGGAGTATTTTCAAAACATTGATAAAGTCTGTTTCGAAAGATATAGAAAACAAGACTACTGGAAAATCGACTAAGGGCCTATTGGATTCGACAGAGCGTAGGGGAGTATCCCCTTCGGGTAAAAAAAAGCGCTCACAGACAATCTCGTCTACCCTATTTAGCAGGTGATAAACCAGACGGAAACCAAGATTGGACATTCCTACGTGATAAAGATTGGGAAAGACCAGGGCCACAGGGATACGGCCTCGCCAGCGCTTGTGTATGCTCCCCTTTTCTGACCTTGAACGCATGTTCCATACTATAGTAAATTTGTTTGATTAAGTCTTTAAGAGGAGTTGCCCATTGGATAGTTTTACTCTACTTGAAATTTTGGCCATAGCACTCGTATTTACCGCCTATTGGCGCCTTTTTGAGAAGGCTGGAAAGCCTGGTTGGGCAGCTGTAGTGCCTATCTATAACGTAATTGTCCTCCTTGATTTGGTAAAAAGGCCGCGCTGGTGGGCCATATTCTTTTTTTTACCACTGGCCAATATTGTGGTCTCCATTGTGGTCCATATAGAGCTGGCCCGCTGTTTTGGCAAAACGCCTCTTTTTGGTCTGGGTATGGCCCTTTTTCCGGTTATTTTTGTCTCCATACTGGGCTTTGGAGAGGCTTCGTATAACCCCGATGCCTTAGGGAGTTAGAAATGAAAAAGACCGTGCTTGTCACTGGGGGAGCAGGTTACATTGGCTCACACGTGGTTAAGGCCCTTTTCGAACGGGGATATTTTCCTGTGGTCTATGATGACCTATCTTCAGGCCATCGAGAAGCCGTGTTACACGGCGATTTGGTGGTTGGTAGTCTTAAGGAACGCCAGCTCTTAGAAGATGTATTTTCGCACTACAGGCCTTTGGCGGTAATGCATTTTGCCGCCTTTATCGTGGTGCCAGAGAGTGTAAAAGACCCTTTGCGCTATTACCAAAACAATCTGGCCCAGTCATTGGGGTTACTGGAGACCATGGTGAACCAGAAAGTCAAAAACTTTATTTTTTCTTCTAGCGCCGCGGTGTACGGCAACCCTGTGCAAACCCCCATCCCCGAAGATCATCCCCTAGCCCCTATCAATCCATATGGTGCCAGCAAATTTATGATGGAAAGGATAATGAGTGACCTAGAGGCTGCGGGGAAAGATTTTTGTTATGTGTCGCTACGTTATTTCAACGCTGCAGGCGCTGACCCCCAAGCCCGCATTGGCGAAGCCCATAATCCAGAGACCCACTTAATACCCCTGTTATTACAAACCGCGTTAGGAAAGAGGGAAAAGTTCTATCTCTACGGTACAGATTATAATACCCCTGATGGCACCTGCCTTAGAGATTTTATCCATGTAGAGGATCTGGCCCTGCTACATGTATTGGCCTTGGAATACCTCTTGGCCGGAGGCCAAAGCACAATCCTAAACTGTGGCTACGGCCACGGATATTCGGTAAAAGAGGTAATTGAAACTGCCTGTAGAGTCACTAAAAAGGCTATCCCCGTAGAAGAAAAGCCCCCTCGCCCAGGAGACCCACCAATTTTAGTGGCCCAGGCCCAAAAAGTACAACAGGTCTTAGGGTTTAAGCCCCAGTTTGACGACCTGGACCATATAATAGAGACGGCCTGGCATTGGGAACTCAATCGACGTTATTGAAATTTCTTAGAGCCGGCCATAGTTCGACAAAACTTGGGTCTTCAAGGAGTTTTTTCCTTATAAAAGAAAGGCGTTTTTTCTCGCCGGCTTCTTTTAAGGCCTTAAGCAGGGGTAAATATAAAAAATAATCCCCGGGTTTAGTGGCTATAAGGCCCTCAAAAAGGGCAATAGACTCCTTGGCATGGTTTGTCTCCAGCAAATAAAAGGCCTTTAAGTATCTTACCTCAAAGGCTTTGGATAATCCTTGGGTCTCTAATTCTTCTAAGACTCTTTTCAAACAAGACCAGTTTCGCCCGCGCAAGTATAAAAACCCCCTTAAGAGGAGGGCCTGAGGGTCTTGCACCTGTTCCAGGGCCTTTTTTATCTGTCTGGCCGCTATTTTGTCCTGAGCCAAAACAAACAACAGGCTATAGGTTTCCCTAGGCACCTCTGGCCTGTTCAAAAGGGGGCGCAATTGCCCAAAAGCCTTCAAAAAAAACCCTTGTTTCAGATATACCTTGGCCAAAAAGAGACGATCAGCTATAGTGTTTCGTCTCAAGGCCCTCTCAAAGGCCTTCTTGTGGCGACTAAACCAGGGTTTAATAGTTTTGACCGGCCCTTGAGGGGTGTCTTTCAAACAACATAAGGGGTCACCAACGACCACCGTTTGCCAACTCAAATAGGCCAGCGAACGATAGTAGGCTTCGGCAAGGCTTTGTCCGTTTAGGTAAGCAGGAAACAAGATATAGGGCCTGGCCGAGGCTGCTAGATAGGGTTCGTAAACATTTCCCGAAATACCCGTAAGACCAAGCTTTATCAAATCGGCTATTAGAGACTGGGGAGAACCAGCATACCACTTCCAGCGTTCCTTCCAGGAACCAACCTGCCAATGCGGAGGTGGAGGATGAAAGGTCCGGGCACTGGTGCTCACATAGGTAACTCCTATGGCTCCGGGCAAAAACGACAGGGCCAGCTTCCGATTAGGAGGGTAGCGGGGATCGTTGGAACCCCACGAGGCATAGCCTATCACCCTTTGGCCTTGAGTGATAAACTCGGGTCCAAAGGAAGTTTGGAGAATAAGCCCCGGTTTGTTTCTAAGCTTCAGGTATGTAGCGTATAACCAGTTGTCTCCCGGGTTTATAGCCCCTGCCCTAGCATCAAGGATCAGGGTATAAGGTGGTTTAGTATACGGGGCCTTGAGGGCCCGTTTTATCAACGCCTTGGCCTGTGCGGGGGTATAAGCGGCAATTCTTGTAACCATATATATATCGAAGCGGTCGTGCTCGAAGTCCTGCTCAAGGGGGGCGTTAAAAAAGGGGTTAGGTAGCCAGCCCCCCAACCGGTACGGGCCGTAAAGCATCTTTCGGTAAAGCAAAGTGAGTTCTGAATCCACCGAAGCGGCATCGCCATCCCGAGCAACGCGCCCCTGGATCTTGAGTGGCACATCGGGCATCAGGACCATGGCCAAAATTTGGTCCTCTAAATGATGCTTCTTAAGGTAGGCCATAAGGGGTCTTTCTAGCTTTTTTACGTAAGTAGTTCGTGCTATGGCCTCCTTTGCCGGAAGGGATAGCAAAACCAGATTCTCTTCCGGAACCCTCCTTACTCTTTGGTAATAATAGGCCAACATACGAGAAACCGAGCTATTCTTGTTGGCTACGATAAGGACCCGGTCTGGGGTTAGAGCCCAAACTTTTAAAGGTAAAAGAGAAAAGAAAATCCCTAAGAGAGTTAATAGGATTACCATCTGTGGCTCTCGCTGTTAGCGACACATTAGTCCCTTACGAAGGTGTCTTAGGTTTATCTCCATAAGATCAAAAAAACCCAAACCCTTTTCGTATTCTTCTTGAGAAAGGGAGGCCCCGGAGTTTAGGTAAAACATAGACACTCCTGTCTCTTGGGCAATTATTTGGGCAAAACGCTTGGTGGTAGGGTGCTCATAAAAAATGGCCGTGATTCCTTCTTTACGTATTAACTTTATTATCTTGGCCAGGGCCTGCGGGGTAGGTTCTGCTTCGGGACTTAGCCCAGCCAGGGCGATCATTTGCAGATTATAAGCACGGGCCAGATAACCAAAGGCTGCATGACCAGCAAGCACGAGCTTACGACAACGACAAGAGGCCAATCCTTGACGATAAGCTTGATCTAAGGCCTCAAAACGCTTTGCTGTTTGGCAGGCCTGGTGGCGATAAAAATCTGCATGACCAGGGTCTACTTGAGCCAAAAGTTCGCCTAATCTTTGTGCTAATACAGCATCCCACTTAAAATCTAGCCATATATGAGGGTCTATACTATGTTGGCCCTGGCCCAAAAAGCGTAAAGGAGCTCCTTTAGATGCTATCAGTAAGTGTTGTTTTTTCTGTCTCAGGGCCTTTTCTAAGTCTTCAAACCACGGCTCTAACCCATGGCCTACCACCAAAAGCACATCAGCCCTGGTAATGAAGAGCAGGTCTTTCGGGGAAGGCTCCCAGGAATGGGGGTCTGCCCCAGGAGGGAGCAGAAGTCTTATATCGGCCTGCGGAGAACCAACATCTTTGGCTAGTTCATATAGAGGAAAGATACTGGCCACCACCAGAGGACGGGCCCCAACAGGACAAGCAGTAAGCAGAAGCACCAAACAACCTAAACTCAACAGAATCCACTTTATGAACTTCATGGGTCCTCCTCAAAGGACAATTTTTTGTTCCCTTTTTGAGACACAAACACTTATTTTTTAGGCCTAAAAGATCGAAAAGTATATTGAAAAATTGTTTTTAAGCCTATTGAACAAGGCCGGCAATGATAGGTTTAGGCCCTATACATACCACAAAAACGGACCTAAGTCCTCAAGATTTTCCTTTAGGGGTCACTCTTAGGCCCTACCCTAAACGACATGGTTTGGGACTCCCGAGAGAAACATCTCCAGACGTGGTGGACAAAGTTTCCCTAAATAACGTTCAAAAAAGGCTTGAAACAGAAGAGATGAAGAGTTTATTGCGCAAATTGCGTCAGATTGACCAGGAAGTTAAGGCCCACGAGATGGCCCACCTAATAGCAGCGGGCCGTTATGCCCGAGGGGGACCACATTACCAATATATTCGAGGGCCAGACGGGCGATTTTACGCGGTAGGAGGCGATATCAAAATAGACACTTCTCCGGTGCCTGGAGACCCCGAGGCCACCTTAGAAAAGGCCCGTATCATCAAAAGAGCAGCCCTGGCCCCGGCCCATCCCTCTGCTCAAGACCGCATGGTTGCGGCCCTGGCCGATCGTTTAGCAGCCAAAGCCCTTATGGAGATACAAAAAAAGAAACTAGAGGCCCAAAGACAAAGGGCCTTAATGAGTGCTTATCAAGTACAGGGAAATAAAAAGGTCCCTAACAAAGATAGAGGCCTTGACGCGCCGATTTTGGACCTCTGGATTTGATTTTAAACAAGTGAAGCAATCCCATAAGATCGCGCGGGAGTACAAGTCGCCTCGTGATGACTTTTTATCAAGTAAAATGTCCTCTGATCCTTCTAGTAAGATAGCCTATGACCCAAAAATTTCCCGTAGGTATCTAAAGTTTTGTAGAAATTTGCACCAAGACTATTACTACGTTGACAAAGCGGGCTACTTCTTCCTTTACTTATTTGGGAAAGATAAAAGGCTTAAGGCTAATAAGCGTCTGAAAGGAGATGCTGGTTGCCAAGGTTTACGTGTTTAAGGCCGTGGCTTTGGGCAATGTTTAGGGCCATTTCGGCGTGACGTCGCGAGGTGGTGGGAAGATCATCAAGATAAAACGTCGGGTAAAAGGCAAGGAGTGACCAGGGAATCTCTGGCGAAAGCGAAGAGATAAAGCTGGCAAGGGCTTCTAACTCTTCTTCATCCACATAGCCAGGCACAAGAAGCGTTGAGGCCACCAGGGCCGGGGGATGTGGGCGTACAGCTGCCAATTGTGCTAGCATGCGGAAATTGGCAAGTGTCTGTTCGTTCCCTACCCCACAAAGGCTCTCATGAATGGGCTGGCGGTAAGCTTTGAGGTCGATCTTGACACAGCCTCCTGAGACAAGGGAAAGACGCATCATAGCCTGGGCAAGGCGGGGGTTTTCGGCGCCGTTTGTTTCCCAGCAGACGCGAAGAATCTTTCCGCCTTTGTGCGCTTTCGCGGCCTTGGCAAAGGAAAGCGCGTGCGGGGCCTGCGGCCCTGGATCTCCCCCAAAATAGCAAATACAGCTTACGTGGTCTTTTACATCGGCAAGCATCTTTTCCGCAGAAACTGGTGGTTGTTTGAGGCTGCGGGTTTTAAAATGCCAGTTTTGGCAATAAAGGCAGTTAAAATTGCAGGCCTCGTAAAAAACCGCAAGATTGGCATAGCCCCTTTCCGGCCCAGGTAAATAGGCAAAATCAGGGTATCCGGCCCCGGTGCCCCCAGGGCAAACAAAGTCAGCCACGCAATTGGTAGGTAAAGGGTCAAGATACCAGGATACATGAGCAGCCTTTGGGCCTGGTCCCTTTAAGCGGCCAGCCTGGTTTTGCCAAACGCCACAATAACCAAAGGCCCCTTCGGGAATGCGGCAGCGATGAAAACACAGGTTGCAGGGCACGCCCTCTTTGGCCCTGGGTGGCTCTTCAGGCAGACCAAAAGCTTTTCTTGTGGCCGCGTGAATCTTTTTTATTTCTTCTTTTAGTTCTTCCCAGTATTTGCGCAGGCAGGAAGCACAAAAGCCGATTTTTTGAGAGATAGTAAAGGCGCTTTTTCCACAGTAGCCACAAACACCCATAATCAAAGTTTTTTAACCTTTAGTTTAAACCCTTCTATCGGTTTGAAAGAGTATTTATGAGATACTGCTACCCAAACAGGGACATTGAGTCTAGCGCTTCGATTATTTCTTCTGCCGCTATCTCTTGCATACAGCGGGTTGTTTCACAGTTTCTCTGAAAGCAGGGCACACAGGGCAGCTTCTTTTGTATCACCCTGTGCCTTTCACCCAAAGGCCCTGTGCGCCAGGGAGCCGTAGGCCCAAAAAGGGCCACCACCGGCTTGTTTAGCGCCGCTGCAAGATGCATGGGACCGGTATCTACCGAGACTACCAGGGTGGCCTGAGAGATAATGCTTGCCAACTCAAGAAGAGAGGTCTTGCCACAAAGGGAAAGGCCCTCTCCTTTGGCCAGA
>JALSKZ010000012.1 GCA_026988575.1 Thermodesulfobacteriales bacterium
CATTCTGGTACGTTCTCCTCTGCATTATCTTTTGCCGGGCGGAAGCTCCCTGGTGCTCTACCAAATTTCGGAGCCGGTTAAAAAACAGGGGGTGTTACTAAATAAACTTTTTTTTAAGGGCTACCCCCTAAAGGGACACGCTGGCATCTACGTGGCCTTAGTGGCCTTACCTGTAGATCAAGCCAGGGTAGGGCGATTTATAGTTATGGCCCAGGATAAAGCCGGCAATGTAACCGAGATCCCTATACCTTACTTCCTCCGCCATAAACGTTACCGCCACGACCGCATAAGGATTACCGACAACTTTTTAAGACAAAAGATGCCGGAGTTTAGGGACCGTTATGCCGATATGCCCCAGACAGACCTGCTCAAGGCCTTCATATGGGTAAATACCGTCTTACGGCAGAAGAATAACGAAAAAATCTCTTCCCTTACGAAAGAGTCCACCAGGCCCGGTTTTGATCTAAAAGGTGCCCTGTTGAGGCTTCCCCATTCCGCCACCCGGGCCCTCTTTGGAGACCAACGTACCTATTACTATCATGGCCAAAAGATCGGTTTTGCCAGACACCTGGGTATAGATTTGGCTTCGGTGGCCCATGCTCCTGTTCCCGCAGCAGCCGCTGGTAAGGTGATCTATGCCGATTATTTAGGCATTTATGGTAACGTCATTATTATAGACCATGGTTACGGCCTCTTTTCTTTATATGCCCACCTGGCTGGTTTTGTGGTGAATGTGGGAGACAGTGTCCGGCGAGGACAATTAATCGGTTATACCGATACTACGGGACTGGCCGGGGGAGATCACCTTCATTTTGCCGTGCTGGTACAAGGTGTATTTGTAGAGCCCCAGGAATGGTTTGATCCCCAGTGGGTTAAAAATCGTATACTACAAAGGCTAAAAGATATAGGTCCTTAAGAGACGATTACCTTTTGGCCCTGGGCAAAGGCGTCTAGGTGTTCTTTTTCGACTAATTTTAGGCGACAAGGGAGGCCAAAGGTCTCGTTAAAACGGTGCTGAAATTTCTCCATTATCCTGTGTAGGCCCAGGATAGAAGGCTCAAAGAGTTGTTCGTTTATCGCCAGCCAGAGTTCTAATTCTTCAAGGTAGTGATGTCTCTTTATGCGTAAACAATAGGCGGGTAGGTGGTGATAGACTTCTCGCAGTAGTTCTTCTAGGTAGTCCAGGGAGATCTTTATACCTCTAATAGAGAGGCGGCCGTCGCATCTCCCCACAATGGGGCCTATACGGGGTGTGGTGCGTCCACAGGGACAAGGAGAGTCCAGGAGTTGGGTTAAGTCCCCGGTGCGGAAGCGGATTAAGGGGTTGGCCTTAATGGACAAAGTGGTAACGACCAGTTCGCCAATTTGGCCTGGGGGTAGGGGGCGGAGGGTCTTTGGGTCTATTATTTCAGCCAAAAAATAATCTGCAGCCAGGTGATAACCCTGTTTTTCTTCACATTCATAGCCCATCCCAGGGCCGATTACTTCGGTTATACCGTAGCCCAGGCGAGTATTAAGATTCATGGCCTGTTCCAGACGTAGGCGGTTTTGACCGTCGATCTCTTCGCCCACCAGAACGGCTAGACGCAGGCTTTTGGGGGGCAAGAGGCCTTCTTTTTGCATATAATGCAGCAAGTGCAGGGCATAAGAGGGGGTAGAGATAAGCACAGAGGTACGGAAGTCGTGCATGATGCGCAGGCGATCCTGGGCGCTTTGGGGGTCAGGAGGGATGACCAGAGCGCCAAGAGTTTCGGCCCCTTCTTTGATTTCTTCAATCCAAATAGACATTCCCGGGTCTAGACAGATCTGGACGATGTCTTCTGAAGTGACACCGCAATGGGTTAAAAAACGGCAGGTAAGGCCCCTTAAGGCCTTTAGATCCCGAGAGGTAAAGCCTTTAACTATAGGGGCCTTGGGCCCCGGAAAGGCATGTAGACGTACTATATCTCTTAAAGGTACGGCAAATAAGTCATAGGGATAATTTTGGGCCAAGTGTTCGCGCGTGGTAAAGGGGAGTTTTTTGAGATCTTCAAGCTCACCGATATCTTCGGGTTTTATCCCGTTTTCCTCCATAAGTTTACGGTAAAAGGGCACACGTTGGTAGACACGATTTAAGGTACTTTGTAGTAATTCGAGCTGCCATTGCCGCCACCCTTCAGGCGAGAGGTATTCTATGCGGTCTTCCAGAGACATATTTCCCCCTAGTCCGTAAACTTTTGGTAATCACGACCTAAATAGGCCCTGCGGACGTCTTCGTCTGTGAGCAACTCTTGGGTATGGCCTTGTAACACAATGCGTCCTGTTTCTAATACATAACCACGATGGGCTATTTCTAGGGCTCGACGGGCATTTTGTTCTACCAGCAATATGGTTAGTCCCTCTTGATTTAAGGCTAGGATAGTATCCATGATTTTGTCAACTAAGCGAGGGGCAAGGCCTAAAGAGGGCTCATCGAGCATTAACAATTTGGGGCGGGCCATAAAGGCCCGTCCAATGGCTAACATTTGTTGTTCTCCCCCTGATAATGTCCCTGCTATTTGGCCTCTCCTTTCCTTGAGTCTGGGGAATAACTGGTAGACGTGTTCCATATCCGCCTGAATCTTTTCTTTAGGGTCGTTTTTTCGGCGATGATACGCGCCAAGTTCCAGATTTTCTTCCACGGTGAGGGGATAAAATATTTGTCGTCCTTCAGGGACAAGGCTGATACCCAGACATACTATTTCTGGGGTAGGCATATTGGAGATCTCTTGCTCCTGAAATATTATTTGGCCTGCGTTTGGATGTACCAGGCCCATAATAGTAAAAAGGAGGGTAGTTTTACCTGCCCCGTTGGCCCCGATGAGACAGACAATTTCTCTTTCGGCCACATGCAGAGAAATATTTCGCAATACTTTTACCGCCCCATAAGAGGTATGAAGATTTTTAATCCGCAGCATGATCACTTCCCAAGTACACCGCTATTACTTTTGGGTCCCTTTGGATTTTTCTAGGTGCGCCTTGGGCTATTTTTTTCCCTTGATCTAATACTATGATTTCCTGAGCAAGGTCCATGGTTAGGTTCATATCGTGTTCTACCATTAAAACAGTTACTCCTTGAGCACAGATCTGCCGGATAAGCTGAACCAGAAGGGCCTTTTCCGAACCGTCTAGGCCTGAAGCCGCTTCATCTAACAACAAGAGGCGTGGTTGGGTGGCCAAGGCCCGGATAATTTCTAGATAACGCTGGAGGCCAAAAGGGAGACTGGCCGCAGAGGCGTGGGCTAGATGATCAAGCTCTAAGAGCTTCAGGTATCTTAAGGCCTCTTTGCAGGCCTTTTTTTCCTTCGAAAAAAAAGAGGGTAACCGCAGGGCCGTTTCCCAGAGGTTAGGTCTCAGGCGGGGGGAAATAGCCAAGAGTACGTTTTCTAGGACGCTCAAATGACCAAATATTTCGATATTTTGAAACGTACGTGCGATACCTAGACGGGCAATTTGGTGTGGCGGAAGGCCGTCTATGCGTTGCCCAGCAAAGTAAATTTGGCCCTTGTCGGGGCTAAGGTGTCCAGAGATGAGGTTAAATATGGTGGTTTTGCCCGAACCATTGGGGCCAATTAGGGCCGTAATAACACCTTGGTGAACCTCAAAAGAAACGTTGCTTACCGCCTTAAGCCCCCCAAAGGTCTTAGTCAAATTTTCGACTTTTAAAAGGACCTTTTTAGGCATTGGTCCAAACTTACCAGCCTAAAGAAGCACTTCAAGGGCAAAAACAGAGATTGATCACCGTTTAGTTATATCGCTATATACGTAGCGATATAACGTTCTTTTTGTGCAAACTGTTCATTGGTAAAATTTATCACAAATATGGATTACAACGCCTTTTTTTCCGTCTAATTTTAGATTTAGCAAAAAAACTCTTTTAAACTCTTAGAGATTAACTTGACACTATTTGAGAAAAGGCCTAGAAACTAAACCTTAATATAGGTGGTTTATTAAAGTGAGAAAGACCACCTAATAAAAGGACTTTATTATGTTAGTCAACACTGGGGTTACACCAGGTCTTTCCGAAAGCAGGTTGTTTAACCTTCTGGCTCACCTGTGGCTTTATCCCGTTGCCCCCTTAAGCCCCAAGGCGCAAGAGGCACTTTTGCTCTTGGCCAAAGATCTCGGGGTTTCTCTACCGCAAAGCGAAAGCTTGGTCCCCCCTCTTGAAGAGATGCAAGAGGAATACACCCGCCTTTTT
>JALSKZ010000013.1 GCA_026988575.1 Thermodesulfobacteriales bacterium
AGGAACGGATCCCTTGCGGTTGTGCTTGCAACTCTAATCTCTGCAATTTTGCAAAGGTCTCTAGTAGGGGAGCTTTATAAAAAAATAAAGCTGGTGGTCATCTTCAATATCTTTAAGAGAAAAGTTATTGAATCGATATTTAAAATCAAGTTGAAGTCTTAACTTTTTTAACACTAACTGCTTTTCTAACCCAAATTGATACCTAGAAATTCTATATAAATATTGGTTTCTAGTGTTAAAGTGCTTTTCATACCAATAAGAAAGAGTTAATTTGAAATCAGACGAATAGTTATACGAAATATCAAAGAAATAATTTTTGACAGTTCGATCAGTATAGTATCCTATTAGCCATCCTTTGTAAGTATAACCGCTTCTATAAACATGATGATGATACCACCACCTAGTAATATTGGCATATTCAAAACGAAAGTTTGTTTTAGGTAGAAAATCCACAAGATACGTTCCCAAGATATATGACCACCTACTTGGCAATCCTCCTGCTTCGTCTTCCCCGTAAGCTTCTAAATATGTAACTAATCCACTTAAAGGTCTAAATCTTACTTCTATACCGGCTTTTTGATCTCCTTCGGCTGGATCTGTTCCTACGTCGATATTTTCACCAATACCAAAGACAATCTTTTTAAAAGAAAGGTCTCTGCCTTTTCCTCCTGCCATGATGCTTCTGGATAAGTCTATTTCCAGCTTGGGGTGTGGTTTAAAGGCAACCTTCATACCAAAAAGCCATGGTTCAGGAACATGTCTATCTTTTTCAAGTTTGGCTGCAAATAAAGAAAACTTAAATGGCCCTAAAATTCTAAGAAAACTCGGCAAAAGAATAGACTCTTCTGATTCTAGCTTAAGAAGCTTAGCAAAAGGTGGTGTGTTAAGAGAGAACAAAATATTTCCTGTGTCCGCCTGCCCCCACCAAATCTGATCTTTCCCGATCAGGAAAGACCATTTTCTGCCTCCTATTTTTGAATATAATGCTAGAAATTTTAGACGATTAAAATCTTCTTGATCTGAAACTCTTGAAGCCTCTAAAATAGAGTGAAAAATAAGGTGTTCTGAATAATAAAACTTAGATTGAAATCCCAGAAAAAAACTTGATTTACCCTGGTCCCTTCCCTGTAAGTTTTCCCAAGGTCTTTCTTTTGAAGAGTAAATAAACAGAAAATAGGGATCTTCAAGGGGCTTAAAATATGACTTTGAGTCCGAACCCGCCTTGGTCTTAAATCTATTTAAGGCTTGTGACAAACGCAGTTGTAAATACCCCGGGAGTTTTTCTTTATTTTGAAGGGCTTCGTTTAATAATCTAAGTACTTCTTCTTGAGAAAAGGGCTTAATTCCCCAGATTTGAGATTGGATAACCCCTTTGGCTTCAAGTTCTTCAAGAAGGTTATACACGCTATCATTAGGCGGAACATTAAAAGAAACCGCTAAAACACAACTTGCCCAAAAAACTAACAAAATTGCTATGAGATAGCCTTTAATAAGCCGCAATGATTACCCCCGCCGTAACGGCAATTTGGTAAAGGATCTGGGTAATATCTTTTACGTTGCGCATCCAGGCAATCTTTTCGAGTTTTTCAGGGACGACAATAGTATCACCGGGCTCAAGGGTCATGGAATAGGCACTCTCCCAGCGATGTTGGTGACTATTCCATTTGAAACTCAAGGCGTAACCCCGAGGGCGAATCGCTGTGCCATCAACTTTTAGGATATAAAGTTCTTTTTTGTCGGCACTTTTGGTATAGCCTCCAGCCAAATTGAGATAGTAGGATACGTCTTTTCCCGGTTTATAGACAAAAGCGGTTTGATTATAAACGGCCCCTACCACTTGAATAGTGTGCGGATTAGCCGGTATGTATAGTTTGTCGCCGTCTTCAAGTTCGATATCGTCAGGGCTTACTTTGAGTTCGTTAAGGGGCTTTAAATGAATAACCAAACGTCCTTTAGCTTTTATGGTCTTTAACCTAGCAAGGAATTCCTTTTTGGCTTTCATTTCTTCGGCCTTAATAGCGGCTTCCTGGGGGGTTAAAGCCGCACTTGTCTCCGCGGCCCCTCCTGCCAGAAGCTCCTTTTCTAAACGATCGATCATTTCTTCCAGTTGTTTTTGCTGGAGTTCCTGTAATTTTTTCCTGGTAAAAATAGCTCCCCTTAAATAGGCCCTTTCGGTGTATCCACCGGCGCGGGCCAGTACTGAAGAAAGTCTTTCTCCCTTGCGAATGACGTATTTACCAGGAAAACGCACCTCTCCGGTAATTTCTACCGTGGCCGCCTTTTCCCATTCAGGGACACTTCTTATCAGGAGATTATCGTCTTCCTGGAGTTCTAGATTGTGTTTGGGGTCTCCCGCCAAGGCTTTGGCCAGATTGATACGTATTACCTGGGTTTTCATGCCCTTGGGACTTGGCACACGCCTTACGATTTCGGCTTCTTGTTTATAGGCGTAGTACTTGAGTCCACCGGCCAGGGCGATAAGATCAGAGACCTTCATGTGGGGCAAAAATTCATAGCTTCCAGGCTTATTAACCGCTCCACTTACCGTTACGGTCTTTTTGGGCATGACTTCCCATTTGTTGTAAATGATGATGGTATCACGGGGCTTTAGAGCTATATTCTCTGCAGCATGCGTATTAGTTAAGGCTTCTTGCAGATTGAATGTTTTGTATGCCCACTGACTGGTAGCGGGATCGTAGCGTTTTATAACGGCAAAGTCCAAAAACGTATCAGGAAGCAGATCCTTGGGCCCTTTTATCAGGTCACTGATACGCATGCCCGGTCTATATTGGTATTCTCCGGGATAACGAATATTTCCTATGAGATAGACCACGTTTTCGCTCTGTTTGACCACCGAAAAGACCTTAACAAAATCTCCATCCTCAAGTCTGAAATCATCTAGCTTTGCTTTTTCATTGGCGGCTACGTCTAGCACAACTTGTTTCTTATGGTTAAGGAAACGTTCCACCTGTATATGTTGTAAGTGGGCACTGGGCAGTAACCCCCCGGCCAAGGCAATTAGCCGTGACAAAGAAGTATCTTTTTTAAGTTCGTAAACCGCAGGTCTTTTCACTTCTCCTGAAATAGCTACGAGAGGGCCTACGGTGGGGACAAAGACAATGTCATCTTGGCGTAAGCGGAGGTCTTTAGAGTTGTCTCCTTTAAGCAGAAGGTCATATACATCAAGGTGGCTTATAATTTTACCCTTGCGTTTTAGCTGTATATTGCGCAGGGACCCAATGCTTGTAGGCCCACCGGCCAACAAAAGGGCGTCGAGAATGGTACACATCGGGGTGAGATTATAGACCCCAGGATTATTTACCTCACCTAAGACAAAGACTTGTATTCCACGTAGTTTGCCAAGAGTTACCGCGGCATTGGTCCCGGTGATACGCTTTACCTGTTTGATAAGGAACTTTTGCATCTGGGCGTAGGTCATCCCTGAGACCAAAAACTGGCCTATTTGTGGGAGAAAGATAGTACCATCACGATTGACCTGGAGGGTGTATTCGTCGTTTATGCGTCCCCAGAGGAGGATGTGTATTTCGTCTCCAGGGCCAATGATGTAATCGGGGGATACGGGCTTATAAGGTGTGGGCAATTCTGCCCGCTTAAAAATCTCGTAACCAAAAGGTTTGAGTTGGGTTGATACTTTAAGGGGCGCCTGGGGGCTTTTCCCCTCCAAATAGCGAGAAAATATAGTAGCTGGCGCCTTCTTTTTTAGAAGCTCTTGGGCTTTGAAAGCCAAACGAATAACCTCTTCGGTAGAAAGGCCCGAAAAAACAGGGCTTTGTAGTAAATTCTCGATAAGAATAAGGTTTATTTGGCCGTTTGTTTTACTTAGCTCTTGGCTTATAACTTGGATTTGCAAGGAATTGGGGACAACAGTTTTAATTGATAAATATGTACCTAAATCTGTTTGCAATTCGGGTAACAATTTTTCTTTTGCTCTAAGCACTATCTTTAAAAGCTCTTCTTCATCAAATGCTTGAAAATTTTCGTCTTTTTCCAAGTCTTTTATTAAAGATAAGGTGATTTCCCCTTGGGTTTCTATTAGTTTTTGTTTAATTATTTCTAGACGAATAGGTGTAAGATATGAATCTATAATCTCTTGAGGCTCTTTTACTTTGGCAACTTCTTCTTTTTGCTGTTCTTCTGCTACTTTTTGTTTTTTACGTTTTTGTAATTCTTTTTGCAGAAGTTGTTGTTGCTCAGGGGTAAGTTTGATCCCTGGTGGTATAGGGGGTATATCCTGGGCCTTGGCCCAGGATGTCGTCAAAAAAATTACTAGAAAAAATAAAAGACAAAGCTTAGTCCGAGACATCGTCTGTCTCCTGGGATTGGTTTCTCTGGCGTACGTTTTTTAAATATTCCAAAAAGAAAGCCAGAAAGATACTTAAAAATAGGGTACTAACAAAGGCCACCGCTACTATTAATGCCCGCTTGGGCTTGTATTTTTTGTCCGGCACGCGTGGGGGGTCAATGATCTTAAAGGCAAAGTTTTCGTTTACCCTGGCCATGGTGATGGTTTCCACCTGCTGAGCAATTAAGTTATAAAGTTTTTGCTGAATAGTAGGGTCAGAGGTCTTTATTAATTCTTGTTCAAGTATTTTTTTGTTTTTCTGGGCAATACGTATAGCTTCTTCGGTCATATGTTGCCTCAACGTAGTCAGAACATATTTTACAAGTTTTGCCGCCACTTCTGGATCAGGGTAATCAATACTAACGGTAATGGTGCCGAGCTTTTTGTCTTCGCTAACGTTTAATATGTTTCTAAAAACTTCCAGACCATCGTCTATATCGGGATATTCGCTATTTTTTGGCGCTTGTTTGTGTTTCTGAAAGTTAGCTATGAGTGCTTGCTTTAATTTGCCTAACTCATAACCAATTCCTGAAGGTTTTTTCCACTGTTTTTTCTCGGGATCCCAGGAATTATAAAGCAAAACAGGCAAAAGATTATATCGCTCTATCACTTCTTTTTTTAAGATATCTGACTTAAGCAGGGCTATAATTTCGTTACTGCTGCCCGAAGAAGGAAGTGAAATGCCTGCCATTTGGGCCAAGCCGCCAAACTGGGAAAGAAGAGGAGAAGATTTTTCGCCTACCGGGAGGATAACCGCCTTGCTCCGGTAGATGTTGGTCATAAATAGAGAAAAAAAGGCCACCAGAAAGGTTACCGTAAAAGTAAGCCCCCAGATCAGGCGTTTATACTTCTTAAGTGTGAGCCAGAGCTCGTAGAGGTCTATTTCGTCCTCTTCGTAATATTCTTGGTAAAAGACGGGCCTTTTGTCGGTTCGTTCTTCCATAAATTTTTATTCTTTTAAATTTTATTCTTCTAGCCCCTCAAGGGCCTTTTTGAGTTCTTCTACTTCTTTACGTACTTTTTCTCGATGTTTAGGAGACATTCCGGCGATGATAACCCGTACCCTTTGCTGTTCAGGGACCAAGGCCACCCAGTAGCGTTGATGTCCAAAGAAAAAGGCCGCAAAAATCCCCATAATTAAGACCACAAACCCGGTCAAAACAAGAAATAGCCCTGGATCTCTTTTTACCTGGAGCCCGGTGGCGTAAATGGGGCGCAAATCCTCCAACACAATTGTTAATTCCCCTTTTTTAGTCTCCAAACGACGAGGATGGTTGGTAAGGACCCAGATCGACTGCGGAGCCCCATCATCTACAGATATCCAAAACCGCGCAGCCATAAGCCCATGGGCCTCACCAAAATCCATAAGACCTAAACGGATGTTTTCCTCCGGCCAATAGGCTACCTGCCCAAAAGGCTTGACCACCAAAGTCTTTTCCTTCTGTCCCAAAATCAATTTTACTTCCGCCTCGGCCACACTTTGGTAAGTAGCTTGGTAAAAAGTAATCCCTTTGTAGGTTAAGGGGTGATTAACCCGAATGGTTTTCTTTAGCTCTTTTTTTCCGTCTATCACCGTTACGTCTGAACGGAATTCTTTAGGCATGCCGTTGGCGTAAAAGTTTATAAAAAATTTATCACAGCGTATCTTAAAGGGTAAAGCCACTAAGTGTTGATGACGACCTTGAATTACCACCTGATTGGTACTTTCCCCTTCTAACAACATGATGGAACCCCTAAACCCCCAGAGGGCCCCAATAATTCCTCCCATGACTATGATCAAAATAGCCAGATGCACGGCATAAACAGAAAAGTAACTCCAGCGAAATTTGTCCTTTAAAAAGACAATACCTTGGTCTAAATGGTGTTCGGTTATCTTACCCCACTTTTGGCTAACTAGCTGGTATACTCTCTCCTTCAAGTCGCTTTTATTCCCGGGTAAAAACACTTCGGCACTAACCGGCATACGTTTTAATTTCTCAGGATCCACTTCTAGGGGATTTCGCTTGTAAAGCTGCCAAGAAAAGGGAAACCTCTTCCAAGAACAAAAGATCAGGTTGAGGCAAAAAAGAGCCAAAAGGGCTACATACCACCAAGAGTGATAGGCATCATAGAGTTGGAAAAATTTGATGATCTTCCCCCAAAAAGGCCCATACTTTTGCAAATAAAACGCAACTGGTTCCCCTTGGGGTAATACCGTTCCCACAATAGAAGTAGCGGCCAATATTAAGAGTAGAAAGATAGCCAAACGGAGGGAGCTCAAAAATCTTAAAACAGGATTTTTAAACATCTTTTACTCCTCTTTATGGTCTTCCTGTTTAGAAGGACCTTCTTTCCCTTCCTGCAGTGACTTTTTAAAGTTTTTAAGTCCTTTTCCCAGGCCTTCACCTATTTGGGGGAGTTTACCGGCCCCAAAGATCAAGACCATAATCAAAAAAATGAGTAGAATTTCTGGAAGCCCTAAGCCAAACATAAATTTTCCTTTTTGTTTAGATTCGTTTGAAACTAAACCCAACGTGTATTCTTGGCAAGATATTAATCACGAAAGGAAAAATTCTTTCCAATAGGGTAGTAGGACATAGACCCATTTTTTTATTTCTCTTGGACGAGCCTGCTCTCGCTTAGGCCATACGCGGTCCGAGACCACTACTAGGCCCACAATATTTATTTTGTAAAAAGAAGCCACCGCATAAAGGGCCGCCATTTCCATATCTATTAAGTGTACCCTTTCCCCCCACCGGGAACAAAAATCTGGAGTCTCTCGATAAGGGGCATCGGTAGATACCGTCTTACCCCAAAAGGGGGCTATCTTTTTTAAAAGCAAGCTTAAAAAGGGCGAAGATATATGGACAAAACAATCTTTTGGCTGGTAGTAGCGGGAAGTCCCTTCGGCACTAAAGGCCTCCTCCACGGCCCATAAAGACGCCAAGGAGACTTCGGGCCTAAGGGCCCCTGCCCAACCATAAACCAAACATTCCCTAACCCCAGCGGCAATAAGATTTTCTAAGAGCATAACCGCTTGGGGAGCACCCAAGGCAGGACCGACCAACGCCCCTGAAGGGCCATAATAAACATGTGCCCCAAAGAGACGGGTCTTAGAAGGAAAAGATAATTTCTTGCCCCAAAAGGTTAACTCTTGAGGAGTAAGAGTTATTAACCCCTTTGAACCGCAACGAAAACTAGGACTGGGCCTTATTATCCCCTTCATTCAACGTACAGATGGCTTCTTTGAAGGCCTCTATATCTTCTTGATATTCCCTAGCCGGCCTTTCTATTCCACAGGTGAGACACCTCACCCGTGCGTTGGCTCAGCGCCCCACAATTACCGCCGGCCCCCCGCAATAATGACACTTTAGCTCAGCCAAGACAGAGGCTTCTTTTCTTGTATCCACGGCCAACTCCCCTTTAATTTCCTCTTATGTCTTTCTCCCTCCCGAGGGAAACTACTATTACTAAGGGCCCTACTCCTGTTACTCACTCTTCCAGAAGTTCTTCATGTTTACAACGAGGACACATCTTAAAAAGATTTCCCTTGCGACGTTTTTTGACCATAAAAGGGGCCCCGCAAGAAGGACACTTCTCGGCTAAAGGTTCATCCCACAAAATAAAGGAACACTTAGGGGCCTTACTGCAGCGGTAATAAACCTTGCCTTTGCGCGAGCGACGTTTGATCAAGGTGCCCTCACACCCCTCCTCGGGACAGGGAATCCCCGTACTAATAGGACGGGTATTTTTGCATTCCGGGTAACCCGAACAGGCCAAAAACTCTCCAAAACGACCACGCTTTATCACCATGGGACGGCCACATTTTTCACATACCTCTCCTGTGACCTGGGTCTTTTGCACTACCTTTAGTTGTCCCTTTTCGTCGCGCACATAATCACTCGTTTCCCGACACTCTGGATAGCGACTACAGGCCAAAAAGGCCCCTGCTCGGCCTACGCGAATAATCATTTCTGCCCCGCAAGAAGGGCACTTAATGCCTGAAGGCACACCCGCCTTTAAAGAGGCCATTTCCTCTTTGGCCCGAGAGAGGACCTCTTGAAAGGTAGTATAGAAATTGCGGAGTAAAGAGATACGATCGGCTTTTCCTTCTTCTATTCTGTCAAGCTCTTCTTCAAGACGGGCGGTAAAGCCTGTCTCCAGGATATCTGGGAAATGGGCCACCAAAAGGTCATTTACCAGGAGCCCAAGTTCTGTAGGCTTTAGGTGCCCTTTTTCTGGCTCTACGTATCCTCGCTCCTTGATCGTAGAAACAATTTGGGCATAAGTAGAAGGCCGCCCAATACCCTTTTCTTCCAGCGTGCGGATAAGAGTGGCCTCGGTATACCGAGGGGGTGGTTGGGTAAAATGCTGTTTAGGATCAACCTTTTTCAACTCAAGGACCGCTCCAGCTTGTACCTGGGGCAAAGTGGCCTCCTCCTCTTCCTCTTCGGGACGATACAAGATGAGAAACCCTGGATGCAGGAGGACCAAACCGCTGGCCAAAAGGCCATAATCTCCAGCGGCAATCCGTACCTCGGTGCGCTCAAAAAGGGCCTCCTTCATTTGAGAGGCCACAAAGCGCTTGAAAATAAGCTCGTAAAGGGAAAATTCGTCCTTGGATAAATAAGGCTTTACGCTTTCGGGCGTCCTCAGCAACGAGGTTGGCCTAATGGCCTCGTGGGCCTCTTGGGCACTCTTACGACTCTTGTATACCGGGGGCTTAGGAGGCAAGTAATCTTTACCAAAGGTCTGCTCTATGTATTGGCGCGCCTCTTTTTGGGCCTCTGCTGCTATACGCACCGAGTCGGTACGCATATAGGTAATAAGCCCTACGGCCCCCTCCTCACCCAGTTCGATACCCTCATAGAGACGCTGAGCAAGGAGCATGGTCTTTTTGGCTGAAAAGCGCAGACGCCGCCAGGCCTCTTGTTGCAAGGTACTGGTAATAAAAGGAGGCAAGGGCCTCCTGTGTACGGTCTTTTTGACTACCTTTTCGACTAAAAATTTCGCTCCCTCAAGATCTCTTACTACCTTTAAGGCTTCGTCCTGATTCTGGGGACGGAGTTTTTCCCCCCGGAAAGTCTTTACCTTGGCCGGCAAAAGGCCTTTATCAGAAGCCAAAAGGACTTCAATAGTCCAATATTCTTCGGGCTCAAAGGCCTCACGCTCACGCTCACGCTCACAAATCAACCTCAAGGCCACAGACTGCACCCGGCCGGCCGATAACCCACGTTTGACCTTTTCCCACAGTAGAGGAGAGAGGTTATACCCCACTAATCTATCTAAAATACGTCGGGCCTTTTGCGACTCAAATTTACGTATATCAAGCTCTGCCGGATGTTTTAAGGCCTCTTTAATACCCCGTTCAGTAAGTTCGTAAAGCAATAGACGTCTCACAGGCTTGCCCAAAGGCTTGATCTCTTCGGCTATGTGCCAGGCAATGGCCTCCCCTTCGCGATCAGGATCTGGACCAAGGTATATCTCCTTGACCTTCTTGGCCGCCTGTTTGAGCCGGTTTATCACTTGACGTTTGCCCCGAATAACCACATATTCGGGCTCAAAGTCATTTTCTATATCAACCCCTATTTTACTTTTGGGCAGGTCCTTTATATGCCCCACAGAGGCCTCTACAATAAAATTTTTCCCTACTATTTTTTTAATGGTGCGTACTTTGGTGGGCGATTCTACAATGATAAGTCCCTTTTTCATAACTCTATTACCTTCTGAAAAAAATTCCCCGGACTACTTTCCACAAGCCCTTGTAATTCAAAAGCTATCAAAATACCCGAAACCACAGAAACCGCCAGTCCTGCCTTGCGCGCAATTTCATCCAGGTGAAGAGGAATATTATCTAATACTTCCCAAACTTTGGTCTCCTCTGGAGAAAGTGTCAATGGTGGAAGCCTATTTACAGGGCCCTGTTGAGAAACAAAGGCCAAATTAGAAAGCCCTAAGGCCTCTAATACCTGGTCGGGCCGATCTACTAAAAGGGCCCCTTCTCGTATTAACTGGTGGCACCCATGACTGCGATAAGAGAATATAGGACCAGGCACAGCCAAGACCTCTTTACCTTGTTCACCAGCCAAACGGGCTGTAATAAGAGATCCACTCCGGGGACTGGCTTCCACAACCAAAACAGCCTGCGCAAGGGCACTAATTAAACGATTTCGGATAGGGAAATTTTGGGGTCTAGGACGAGTACCCAAGGGGAATTCGGTGAGAATAAGACCCTTTTCCCCTATTTTACAGGCCAAGGAGCGGTTTCCTCTGGGATAGATATAATCCAGGCCTGTACCCAAAACAGCTATAGTAAAACCACCAGCTTCTAAACATGATTCATGGGCAAGGGTATCAATCCCTACAGCTAATCCACTTACTATCTTTACGCCTGCACGTACTATCTCAGGGACCCAATTACGTACCAGACGCGCTCCATAAGAAGTAGCAGCCCGCGAACCTACTACAGCTAAAACAGCTCCATCAAAATGAGGAGTCCCTCTACAAAACAGGATCGGCGGCGGATCAGGTAGGTGTTTAAAGGCCAAGGGATAGGTATCGTCATCCCACGTAATAAAGTAACCTCCTATGGCTCTAAGCCCATGGTACTCCTCTAAAGCCCGGGAAAAGGCCTCTTTGGGAGTCGGTTGAGGCCAAAGAGCCGCGGGTAAACCCGCCCTTTCTCTCTCCGCAGGAGAAGCGGCAAAAAAGGCCTCGGGAGAACCAAAATGCTTCAATATGGCCCGTATCCTTCGTGGGCCACACTTAGGTCTCAAAAACAGGGCCAAAAGCCAAATATTCTTTTCAGGGACGTTTGGAGGCAAGACACTCAAGGGAGATAAAATGAGGATTAATTTTCAAATCGGTATAAGGACCCAATAATTCTTGGGCCAAAGATAAAAAGGGATCTTTAAGGTCAAGCTCAATGCCCTCAAAAGCCAAAGAGACCTCAGGCCCTCTTCCTCCTAAAGAGGTTTGCACCTTGAGAGAACCTTTTGCTTTCGAAAGGGCCGGGACAAAAGACCAAAACAAGGCGCAAAGGCCCTGATTTAGGGGTGCTGGGGGGGCATAAAAAGTAAGCGGCTCTTCAGCCAGCTGAAGTTCTTTTCTTACTTCGTGCTTGAATACCAGGTCCCCTTCCCAAAAGTTGAGTTCCTGCCTTATTAGGTCGTTGAGATCAAGAGTGGTGGGCGTATCTTCCACAGATGTGCTCAGAGATACCAAAATACCCCTCAATCTTTCTATCTGGGAAGAGGCCTGCTCTAACTTTTGCATAATAGTATCTTTTATATCGTCGTCTAAACGATTTACTAAAGACTTTAAGAGTTCAATTTGCATAGATAATATTTGCAAAGGTCCGCTCATGTTATGGATGTGTCCCTGCACCAAAAAACCACATGCTGCTTTACGCAACAACTCCCGAGACGTAATCTCCATGAAAAGATTCCCCCTTTTGTTTTTGACTCCAAAGATCTAAAAAAGCCTCCACCACCTGAGGATCAAACTGTAAACCAGCATTGCGCCTGATTTCCTCTAAAGCCACGTTATGCGGCAGGGGAGGCCGGTAGGGCCGCTCTGAAGTCATGGCGTCATAGGTATCCGCCACCGCAAGTATGCGGGCCAGAAAAGGTATTTCTTCTCCTTGTAAAAGATCGGGATAACCTCGACCATCCCAGCGTTCGTGATGGTGTTTGATAATCAAAACCTCTTCTTTTAAAAGAGAAATATGCCCTACAATTTCGGCCCCGATTAAAGGATGACGCTTAATAACTTCGTATTCTTCTTTTGTGAGTTTACCAGGCTTCAATAAAATATGGTCTTGAATCCCTACCTTACCAATATCGTGTAAATGCCCTGCAAAACGTAAGCTCTCTATTTCTGTCTCCGAAAGGCCTATAAAGCGGGCAAGCTCCAAGGCAAGAGATGTAACGCGTTCAGAATGCTCCTTTGTGTAAGGATCTTTGGCCTCTAAGGCCTTTACTAAGGCCCGTAAGGAATCGTGTAAATTCAAGAATATACTCTCGTAAAGGATAAAATTTTCTACCAGAGGGGAAGCCCTTTCTACAATGAGGGTACAAACAAAGAGGTCTTCCTGATCAAAGGCCTTAGAACGTTCTAACACCAAGGAACCTAAAAATTCACCCCTGACCGAAAAAGGTACCACTAAAAACGACCTTGAATCTCTGCAGGAAAGATACGGCATGTTCTCTAAAGAGGCCTTTACAATCGGGTTGTCTCTATATTCTAACCTAAACTCTGGAGGAGGACCTTCCTGCCCCTCCCAAACAGTAGGAAGTAATACCGAACGACTCAAATCGGCTAGATAGAGCACCCCTTTGTGGGAAGAAGTAAAGTGTAAAGCGAGGTTTAAAATTTCTTGGTAAAGCTCAGAAAGACTGCGACAACCAGTAAGACGATCACTTATAGTAAAAAGGATGGTCTGTTCTCTAATCTTTTGTTTCAATAAGCGGACCAAGGGTTTGGTAAGTTTCTGTTCTGATTGCTCCTTTTCCTCCCTTCGCATTACGTTCTCTAGGGTGTTCTTGAGTTGTTCCATAGTAAAGGGCTTGACTAGAAAATCAGTGGCCCCATTGCGCAAGGCCTCCACAGAAAGATCTATAGAGGGGTAACCAGTCATAAGTATTACAGGGACTCTATAGCCAGCCTGACGGACCATTTTTAATACTTCTAAACCACCAAGCCCGGGCATATTTACATCAAGAAGCATGATATCTATGGGATATTTATACAAAATTTCTAAAGCACGGTAACCATCCGTAGCATCAAAAGGTTCCCACCCTTGAGCTTCCAGGACAAGACGCAAATTCTCTCGAATAAGCTCATCGTCATCTACTATGAGTATACGCCGTTGTTTTTGGTTATTAAGCATTAGCGTACCCGTTCTAAGAGTATTTTTTTTAAGGTCTGGTACTCATCCTCGGCCAAAAATCCCTCTTTACGTAAACGAGCCAATCGCTCCAGTTCCGCCAAAAAATCAGTAGGAGGAACGACCGCCACCCTTTCAGAAGAAAATTCACGTAGGCGAGTATATGCTTCTTTAAGATCGTTTAAGAGCCTACGGTTTTCTCTTTCGAGAAGGATACGAATACAGGCATTTTCTACGCTTACCCGCAATTCTTCCAAATTAAAAGGCTTACGAATATAATCGTAAGCCCCTTCTTTCAGAGCCTGAATAGCGGTTTCTAAGGAGGCATAACCAGTAATGACAATTACCAATATATGGGGACAAAGCCGCTTGGCCTCTTTTAACAACTCTATTCCTCCCATCTCAGGCATACGTATGTCGGTAATAAGCAGATCATAGGAAACTTCTCTCAATGCCTCTAGGGCCTCCTTACCATTGGCGGCCAAATGAATCTCTCGATCTGGATGTCTCAAAGTTTCCGCTAATAAGGCACGAAAAGCCCTGTCGTCTTCGGCTACCAATATTTTAATAGGTTCCCTATGCCCCACTCTAAGATTAGGCCCTTGCCTCAAAAAGAATACCTATCAGCTCGTTGAGTTTCTCTCTCACTTTTAATAACTCCTCAGGAGGAATCTGCCTAATTACCTTGTTGGTCTTGGGATCAATTACCTTTACCACCACTTCATGCGTATCTTTATTTATGCTGAAAACTATCCTTTTTTGCAGCTGGTTTAGACTATCCTGTAAGGTTTCTACTATCCCTTTAAGTTCCTCTTCGCTCCAATTATGTTGGAAATCAGAAACTTTATCAACTTGTTGTAATTTCTGGGGGGGTAAACGCTGATTGTCTTTGTACATCAAGCTATTCTGAGAAGAGGATATTCCCCCGATTTTACCGGAAACCTCGTTTATTTGCATAATTTCACCCCCTTATTTTGGCAAATCTTTCCTACAAAACAATCACTACAAAAATCAATGGTAAATCATCTTCTTGCTTCTTGTCTGCAGCTCCTTTCTCTTTTGCAGGGCTACGCCGGCCAGGGATTCCTCATCGGCCAACACCTCCCTTACCAGGGGTAGGTCTTCAGGGGCAAAGGTCATATTACGCAATAATTGGAAAAGATCTTGTTTTAATTGCAAAAGGACTTTTACTCTCTGGAAATCTTCGTCTTGTAAGGCCTCTCGGCACGAAGCATTAATGTCTTTGAGTTGCTGAAAAATTTCTTTCACCGTCACCTCAAAGCCTCCTTTGGGGCCGATATCTCATAGTTTGTTTTCGGTTTTCCCAAGGTAGGTCTAAAATTTATCTAGTTTTTAGAAATAGGCTTGGGATCTTTATTTTGTAGATATATAGTAAAAATTATGCCCGTATTTAAACGTCCCCACTTTAAACGGCTCCTAGAGTTGGCTAAAAAGGGCAGGATAGCTCCCTTATATCTCTTTCTAGGAGATCCTAAAGTAGCCCAAGAACTTAGTCGGGATCTCGTTTCGACCCTTTCCTCGCAAGGACTTCTCACCGAAGAAATAGATCTTTTCCACAAAGAAGATTATCGTCCCCTAGTTACTGCGCTTAGCGCACCCTCTTTATTGGGGCGCAAAATCCTCTTGGTCAAAGGGATAGAGAAGATCCCTTCTCCTCAGGCCCAAGAGATCTGTAACCTCCTAAGGAGGGCCAAAAACTCCCATTCTCTGATCTTATTATTAGAAGAATTACCTGCTAAACACCCCCTTTTGCTTTTTGCCGAAAAAGAGGCCGTTTTAATCCCCCTAAAAAAGGCCCACAAGGCTTCGGATTTTTTGCAATACGAAATCCCCGAAATGTTGGCCAACCTGGGCAAAAAGATGGACCGACGCACCGGAGAATTGCTCTTAGAGCTTGTAGGTGATGATTTAGCTGCTCTTCGTCAAGAGGTCGAGAAATTAGCCCTCTATGTAGAACCCCGTACCTTAATTACGCCAGAAGATGTCAAGGCCGTAGTTTCCCCTCGACCTGAACAAGCCCCTTTTCAATTAATCGATACACTGTTTAGTGACGGCCCAGAAAGGGCTCTCGGGTTACTAAAACAGCTCGTAGAACAAGGGACTTCTTACCTGGTTTTCGTATCTATCTTAGCCACGTTTTTCAAACGTCTTTGGCTCTTTCAGTACGTGTTAAAGCAAAAGCCTGGCCTTGGTGAAGTGCGCTACCCCCTTTTTAAGACAGAGATTCAAAAGGCCCTCAAGGAAATATGGCCCGAGAGGACGCCCAAGCTCCTTTCTGTACACCCGTACGTACTCTACCGCTTGTTAGGCCCGGCCAAATTAATACCCGAAGGACGCGTCTTAAATACTTTGATAAAATTGGCGGAAATAGATCTGCTCTTAAAAAGTCGTCCTGTCTCGGCCCCAGATCTCTTTTATCGTCTGTTCTGGGAGATAAAAGGCTTCTGAGATCAAGAAAACCGCAGACGATTGAGCACCCATTTAGTCGTTTCGGTAATAGGCACTAACAAAAGGGCGATAAACACTAAGACCAACCATTCGCTACCAGAAAGGGCTACCACTTTCAAAAACGGGTGTAAGGCCTCGATTTCTATTATGAGCACCAACAGAGAAATCTCCCAAATCACGGCCAGATTAAGCCATTTATTACGGAAAGGACCTATTTGGAAGAGGGAAAGGTGATCAGAACGGGCACAGTAAGCCGCTACCATTTCAATGAACACAAAGGCCACCAGTAACATGGTACGCGCTTTGGGTAGTAACAAGCTTGGGTCCAATCCTTCGGGGTTATGGCGCAGATAGTAGACAAAAAGAGGCAATATTATAGCGGTAATACTCAGGGCAATTACCGCAATTAACGTTATAATCCTTGGCGTAAAAATACTTTCGTTAGGAGGACGAGGAGGACGACGCATAAGGTCGGGTGCAGGGGGATCTACCCCTAAGGCCAAAGCCGGTGTGCCGTCGGTGGAGAGATTGATCCACAGGATCTGTATGGCCAATAGAGGCACGGGTAAGCCAATAAAAAAGGTGGAGGTCAAAACCAATATCTCGGCGATATTTGCCGAAAGCAAAAAGAGTAGATATTTCTTGATATTGTCATATATGGCCCGGCCTTCTTTCACTGCTTTCACGATGGTGGCAAAATTATCATCGGTCAAGATCATGGAAGCCGCTTCTTTGGCCACTTCGGTACCGGTAACTCCCATGGCTACCCCAATGTCTGCCCTTTTTAGGGCCGGCGCATCATTTACACCATCGCCGGTCATGGCCACAATCTCGCCGTGGTCCTTGAGGGCCTCCACAATGCGGAGCTTGTGCTCGGGAGATACCCGCGCAAAAATGCGCACCGTCCGCACACACTCCCTGAGCTGCTCGTGGGAAAGTTTTTCTAAATCGTGACCGGTAAGGATTAGAGAAGGATCAGTGCCCTCCAAAAGACCTAATTCCCGTCCAATGGCCGCCGCCGTCACGGGATGATCTCCCGTGATCATGATGACCCGAATGCCTGCCTTTTGACACTCTTTTATGGCCATCTTGGCCTCTTCACGGGGAGGGTCAATCATCCCTTGGAGACCACAAAAGACTAAATCGTGTTCCAAATATTGGTGCTGATGGGAAGAATCCAATTTCTTAAAGGCAAAGGCCATGACCCGCAGGGCCCTCTGGGCCATGGCCCTGCTTTGGGCCAGGATTTTTTTTCGGTCTTTGGGGCCTAACTCAGACACACCATCTTTGTCTAAGAAATATTTACACCTAGAAAGCACCTCCTCGGGGGCCCCTTTGGTAAGGACCCATCCTTGCCCCTCCTTGTCTCTTACTACTACGGTCATTAGCTTGCGTTTGGAATCAAAAGGTATTTCATCTACGCGGTGGTATCCAACGGGAGAAAGACGGGCTTTGAGGGCGGCTACTAGTAAAGCCGCCTCCGTAGGATCTCCAACTATTTTGCCCTCTGACTCAAGGCGGGCATCGTTACAGAGCAGGCCAATCAAAAGCGTCCACCATAAAGGAGACCCAGGAGAAGGGACTACGCTTTTCCCAGCGATCTTGATCTCCCCCTTTATGACGTAACCAGAACCACCTACCGTAAACAATTCCCCACCAGCCCATATTTCCCTTACGGTCATTTCGTTTTTAGTGAGGGTGCCAGTCTTGTCCGTACAGATAACGGTGGTACACCCCAGGGTCTCTACGGCGGGCAACCTCTTAACGATGGCGTGTTGTTTGGCCATACGCGAGACTCCTATGGCCAAAGCACCGGTAACCACAGCGGGTAAGGCCTCAGGGACAGCAGCCACAGCAAGCGATACGCCCCAAATAAACATATCTAACCACGAATATCCTTTGCTTACCCCCAGAATCACCGCCCCCACACAAATGGCCAAAGATATCCCCCCAAGCCAACGACCAATAACCTGGAGGCGTTTTTCTAGAGGAGTAGACTCTTCTTCAATATCTTGCAGGAGGCCGGCTATACGCCCGAATTCTGTATCTTTACCAGTAGAAACCACCACCGCTACCCCGCGGCCATAGGTAACGGTTGTAGAGGCAAAGACCATATTGTAGCGCTCCCCCAAGGGGGCCTCTTGCTCCACTATCCTATCAGCGTGTTTTTCCACCGGAAGCGATTCTCCAGTGAGCAAGGATTCATCAATCTTTAAGTTTACGGCCTCTAGAAGGCGGGCGTCTGCGGCTACTTTATCTCCCGCCGCCAGGATAAGAATGTCTCCGGGTACCACCTCAGGCGCCGGTATCTTTTTTTCGCCCCCCTCTCGGCGCACCGTGGCCTCTGGAGTAGCCATGGCCCTAAGGGCCTCTACCGCTTTGTCGGCCCTCCATTCTTGGATAAACCCCAATACAGCGCAGGCAAACACAATGACGGTAATGACGATGGCATCTAGGTGTTCGCCCAAAAAATAAGAAACCGTAGCCGCCACCAAAAGAATAATTACCAAAATGCTCTTAAATTGATCTAAAAAGAGTTTCCAGGCAGGGGTGGTCTTTGGTTTGGCCAACTCATTGGGCCCAAAGCGTCTTAAACGCTCCCGGGCCTCTTGCTCTGAAAGCCCTTCTACTCTGGTATTAAGGAGCCTTAAGACCTCTTCTTTCGGAAGTGTATGCCATGCCGGTCTTTTCATACCACCAAATTAATCTGGCTGAGGTTTAGTACAAGACCTTTTTAGGTTTACACTATAGCCAAGGTCAAGGATCATTTGTAGATCATCGGCAAGGGCCCTGCCTTTGGTAGTAAGGTAATGGCCCACCATTAAGGCGTTGGCCGGCAAAAGGGCCCAGGCTTGTAAGTCGCGAAGATTATATTCACGCCCTCCACAGACTCGTATGGCCTTATCGGGCAACAAAAAACGCAAGACCACCAAAATAGCTAAGGCCTTTTGGGGCGTAAGGAAAGAGGCCCTTTCTAGAGGAGTTTGGGCAATGGGGTGCAGAAAGTTTACCGGCACCGAATCTGGAGAAAGGGCTTTTAGGGTGTAAATAAACTCGAGGATCTGTTCGTCGCTTTCTCCCAGGCCCCAAATTCCCCCACAACACAGGGAAAGACCGACTTCCTTTACTAATTCTGCTGTACGCAGGCGATCTTCCCATTGCTGAACCGAAACAATCTGCGGATAAAAAGAGGCTGCGGTCTCCAGGTTGTGATGATACCGCGCAAGCCCAGCTTCTTTTAAGGCTTCTAATTCTTCACGTCCCAGCTGACCAAGACTGGCACAAATTTTTACTTCCGGAAAGGCCCTTGTGGCCTGTTGGATGGTGGCCAACAGCCTGTCAAATTCTCTAGGAGAAAGGCGCACTCCACTGGTGACAAAACTGAAACGGTCTATCCCTTGCTCTTTGGCCCAGGCCACTTTAGCCAATAATTCAGCCTCAGACAGCAAAGGATAAGTCTCCACCTTGGTAGGCCAAAAACGTGACTGGGCACAGAATTTACAGTCCGAAGGGCATTGTCCGCTTTTGGCGTTCACGATGGCACATGTTTCGATGTGTTTTCCAAAGTAGAGCTCTTTTAGGCGACGGGCCTCTTCAAGCCACGGCCAAAGGGGAACTTGCCCCTTTAACAAGGCCAGCAATTCTTCCTCTCTGATATTTGCCATAAAGGTCTCCTGTTGTCGGAAATTTTTGTGTTTCCCTAACCAAGGGTCTTTGTTAATTATCTTCCTAATACAGCATAGGAGGAGCAACCATGGCCAGACCTGAATGGTCTAAAGAAAAGGTCCTCTCTTTAGATCGAAAGCATATTTGGCACCCCTTTACCCAGATGAAAGACTACGAGACCCGCGACCCAGTAATTATCACTAAGGCCCAAGGGGCCTTTCTCTATACCATAGAGGGCCTCAGGCTGTATGATACCATCTCTTCGTGGTGGACCAACGTCCATGGGCATCTACACCCGCACCTAGTAGAGGCCATCAATAAGCAACTTGAACTTCTAGATCACGTCAATTTTGCCGGCTTTACACATCCTTACGCTACCGAAGTAGTAGAAAGGCTGAAAAAATTCCTACCCCCCGCGCTCTCGCGTTTCTTTTTTTCGGACAATGGTTCCACGGCTGTGGAAGTGGCCTTAAAAATGGCCTTCCAATATTGGCAAAACCGAGGTTTTGCGCAAAAAACCCGCTTTGTATGTATTAAGGAGGCCTACCACGGGGACACCATTGGGGCCGTAAGTGTAGGAGGAGTGGATCTTTATCATCAGCTATACAAGCCCCTTACCTTTAAGACCTTTCGTACGCGTGCCCCTTACTGCTATCGTTGCCCTGACAATCCCCCACAGGAGTTCACCAAGGAAGCCCCTTTGCCACCTTGCTCTTTAGCCTGTCTTGAAGAATTAAAAAATATATTTGCGCAACACGCCCAAGAGATTTGTGCCGTTATAGTGGAACCAAGGCTTTTGGCCGCGGGGGGTATGATCGTCTACCCTGTAGAATATTTAAAGGGCCTGGTAGAGCTGGCCCACCAGTACGAAATATTGGTCATTTTTGACGAGGTAGCCACGGGTTTTGCCCGCACGGGGACCATGTTCGCTTTGGAACAAGCCCAGGTAGTACCCGATATAATCTGCCTGGCCAAGGGACTAACGGGCGGTATGCTCCCCATGGCCCTTACCGTGGCCACAGAAGAGATCTATCAGGCCTTCTATGCGGATTATATGGAAGGCAAGACCTTTTTCCACGGTCATTCCTTTACCGCTAACCCTATCGCCTGCGCGGTCTCGGCCGCCAGTCTAGCCTTGTTTGAAGAGGAAAATCCTGTAAAAAAGGGCGCCCCCTTGAGGAAATATTTTCACAAACGCCTTATTGAACTCTTTGCCGACGAACCTTATGTGGGGGATATACGCTACCTTGGTTACGTAGGGGCCTTAGAACTGGTAGCCAATCGCCGGAAAAAAACGCCCTTCCCCCCGGAAAAGCGTATCGGGTTTCAGATCTACATGACCTCTCTTAATCATGGCCTCGTATTACGCCCCTTGGGAGACGTGATCTATTGGTTTTTACCCTATTGCCTTTCTACCGAAGATATCGACTCCATCCTTATGGAGAGTAGAAACACGATACGTGAGGTACTTTTAAAGGAGCTCTAGGTGGACAAAGACGTATACGCCTCCTTTGCGAGAGAATTAGAAGATTTAGACGCAAAAGGTCTAAAGCGCAGGCTTGTCTTAGTCGAGAAGCGAAAGGGCCCTTGGATACGTATAGGGAAACGTTGGTATCTAAATTTGGCCAGTAACGACTACCTAGGGCTGGCCCAAAAGGGCCTTGATTTAGAAGCAGATGACTCTTTGGGGTTAGGGGCTGGGGCCTCCAGGCTACTTGCCGGCAATCATCGGTGGTATAAAGAATTAGAAGACACCTTAGAGGATCTATATAACCGGCCCGCCCTGGTATTTGGAAGTGGCTATTTGGCTAATACAGGTGTAGTTTCGGCCTTGGTAGGCAAGCAAGACGCTGTATTTGCCGACAAATTAGTCCATGCCAGCCTTATAGATGGTATCAGACTCTCCAGGGCTACCTTATATCGCTTTCCCCACCATGACCTGGATTCTCTGGCCTGGTTATTGAAAAAAAAACGAGCCCTTCACCGCCGTGCCCTTATAATAACCGAAAGTCTCTTTAGCATGGATGGAGATATACCTGATCTTCCCACCCTGATCGCGCTCAAAGAAGAATACAAGGCCTTACTGCTCTTAGACGAAGCCCATGCCGTAGGTGTCTTTGGGCCCAAAGGGCTTGGGATCGCCGAAGAATTAGGATTGAAGGCCAAAGTTGATCTTTTAGTGGGCACCTTTGGTAAGGCCCTAGGGAGTTACGGGGCCTTTGTTATCACGAATAAAATTTTACAAGAATATCTCCTCCATCGGGCCAGGTCTTTTATTTTTTCTACGGCTCTGCCCACTATAGTAGTAGCACGCTCTTTATGGGGGCTCAAAAGGGCGGTTATGGCCCAAAAAGAAAGGACACACTTGCGCCACCTGGCCACCAAACTACGCAAACATTTACGCACTATAGGCCTAAAAGTGCCCTCTAAGGGCTTAGCGTCCCAAAGCCCCATAGTGCCCGTTATAGTAGGGTCTAACCAAGCCGCACTTAAACTAGCAAGAGATCTATACCAAAAAGGATTTTTCGCTCCGGCCATAAGGCCCCCCACGGTACCACCCCATACGGCAAGAATACGTCTTTCGCTCACAAGCGATATGGATTGGGATAACCTGGCTCCCGTAATAGAAATTTTTAAAGGCCAACTAAAGTATTCTAGCCCTTGATCCGCTTGATTTCTCTTAAGGCCGAGACAATTACCTTTAGCGCAGAGTGCAGTAGAACTACTATCAACCCTAGAGCCACGACCAAATCTGGCCAAGAAGCCCTGGTAAGCCATACCCCCCCAGCAGCCACGAATACCGATATGTTGGCCAAGACATCATTGCGAGAACATTCCCAAACCGAACGCATATTTATATCCCCGTGTCGATGGCGCCACAAAAGAAAGACGGTAAGGCTATTGCCCAGGAGGCCTAAAAGGCTAAAAATACCCATTATTTGGAAAATAGGCACCTGAGGGTTCATAACCTTGACTATAAGCTGCATGCTTACGGTAACCGCAGCCACCAAAATTAAGAGCCCTTTTAAAAGGGCTACTCTGGCCTTAAACAGGGGACCCCTTTTTACCGCATACAAACTCAGGGCATAGGTGAAGGCATCACCCAGGTTATCAACACTGTCTACTAACAAGGCGGAGGAATGAGCAAAAAAAGCCGCTCCTACCATGACCAGAAACATAAAAAAATTGATCAGTAAGGCCCCTTTGAGGGCCTTAGAGGCCCTCTGGACCTGCTCTGGATCAAGTATATCCCCTTCTAAAGGCTGGTGCTCCATTATTTAGACTCCCTTATCCAATAGCGATGTAAAAATATTGTCAAAAAAATGTAACCAGAGAAATTCAATTCCAGCAAAACATTTTCCGATTATCCAAGGAGAAAAATAATTTCTAGAGGATGCCAATGAACATAATGGAAAAGATAGAAGATTCTTTAGTTACATTTTATCAACCGATATATTCTCTTAAGAAGAAAGAAGTTTTGGGATACGAAGCTCTATCTAGATTTAAATGGAATAAAAAAATAATTAACTACCCAGAGTTATTAAAAATAATGGGCGACAAAATATCTAAAGCTGATCTAGATTGGATATGTAGAAAGAAAGCTATTTTAAATTATCACCAAAAAGGTAAATTACTTTTTATTAATATATCTGCTGATAATATAGCAGAAAGTAAAAATTTTAAGCTTGGATTAACTCAAAAATACTTAAATGAAAAATGCTTATCGTGCGCACAGGTAGTTTTGGAAATAACAGAAGCAGAAAAAGTTCACGATAAATATGCTTTATTAGATATACTAAAATACTACAAATCTTGTAATTTTAAACTCGCTCTGGACGATTTTGGAACAGGATATAATACCATAGATATGTTATTAGATCTAGCAGAAGATATAGATTATATAAAATTACCTATCCAAATAATTGATAGCGTATCGAAAAGTTTTGTAAAATATGAATTAGTAAAGACTTTTAGAGAGATAGCCCACAGTCTAGGCATAAAAATAATATGTGAAGGGGTAGAAAAAGAAGAAGACCTTAAAACCCTTATAGATTTAGGAACAGATTATATACAAGGTTACCTTTTAGACAAAGAAATACCTTATTACAAATTGGCTAATAACGACGAAAATAAATACAAAAAGAAGATAATATCATTCACTCCAAAAAAGTTTAATCTATTAAATAATATAAAGAAATGGACACATCCACTAAAAGTTGTCTCTTTAAAACCAAATGAAAAAATAGGAACTTTACTACAAGTTGTTGACAAAAATTGCATTAACGATAAATATATCTTATTAGATACTGGGGGAAGTAAGTATATTTTTAATTTATGGGAATTTATTAAATTAAGAAGTAATTTCATAAAATTCAATCTTATATGGTTAAGAACCATAGATTGGCTTATAAAGAATCACCAAACCATTTCATATCATTTATTAGAAGATATAAACTCAAAACAAATATTTGAAATATATGAGTTAACCAGCATACTGGAAATAGCATTAATTTTTGAAAAACAAAACAAAGAGGCAATATTCATTAAAGACGGAGAAAACCAATATTATTATATGCA
>JALSKZ010000014.1 GCA_026988575.1 Thermodesulfobacteriales bacterium
GGCCTGGAAGACCTATGATGTTTCCCACACCTATCTCAAAACCGATTTCTTTTAAGAAAAAGATATGCTTGAGCCTTTCCTCAAGGCTCTGGCCGGGGTGAAGCTTTTGGTAAAGCAAGGGGTTTAAAGTTTCGTGTTTCATCAGGTAGCGGTCAGCGCCTGCCTTGCGCCAGAGTTCGTAGTCGGAAAAATGGCGCTGTCCAACCGAAAGGGTAATGGCCACCTCAGCGCGCTCTTTTATCCGGGTGATGATGTCGGCAATGTCTTTGGCCCGGTAAGCAGGATCTTCTCCTGACTGAAGTACTATGGTTTTTACTCCAAGACGAGCAATCTCAAGAGCCAGGGAGACGATGGCCTCTGGTGGCATGCGGTAACGTGAAATCTTTTTGTTTTCTTTTCTTAGACCGCAATAGAGGCAACTATTTACGCAATAGTTTGAAAATTCAATAATTCCCCGTATGTGAACCGCCTTTCCTGCGTATTTTTCTCGTATGAGGTCTGCCCTGCCTAACAAGTCCTTGAGAGGGGTCTTTTTGAGCAGTTCTGCTATTTTTTTCTTGTTCATCTTGCTATTTTTCCTACATAAGTAGCATAATTTTAGACGAAATGAATATATCAAAATTTTTAAATCGCTCTTGACACAGATTTTTCCCCTAATATAATGCCACCAATTAAAGAAAAGTAACATTAAATAATAAACTAGGATCAAGTGATGTCTGGGCCAGGGGGCTTTTAATGGGTGTGCAGAAAATTGCTACTTTTTCTCCTTCGGAGAAGACCTTTACCGGTGGGGGGACGTTTCTTCCAGGAGAGGTTAAAGGAATTATCAGGATTAATCCCAATAAATGTGTGGGCTGTGATACCTGTAGACATCACTGCCCAGCAGGAGCCATAAAGGGCTCTCTTGGTGTTACCCATCATATCGAAGAGGATCTTTGCCTATCCTGTGGGCAGTGTCTGGTCAATTGTCCCTTCGGGGCCATTGAGCAGATGAGTTTTTTAGATGAAGTATTAAGCCGGCTTAAAGACCCTGATTACACGGTAGTGGCTATTATTGCCCCTGCGGTGCGGGTGGCCCTTGCTGAAGAATTCGGAGCCCCTCCAGGCACCCTTACCGTGCATCGCATGCATGCGGCCTTCAAAAAGGCCGGGTTCAGGATTTACGAAAATAACCTTGCCGCAGACCAGACCATCATGGAAGAAGGCTACGAATTCATTGCCAAAGTAAAATATTGGCTCCTTGGGGATAAAACTCCCGAGCTAGAAAAATTTGCCGAACATCCTCTCCCGCACTTTACTAGCTGTTGCCCGGCCTGGATAAGATATGCCGAGCTTTACTGGCCTGACATCTTACCCCATATCTCAGGGGCCAAGTCTCCCCAGCAAATGGCAGGGGCTACCGTAAAAACGTGGGTGGCCCTTAGGCTGTGGAATATCGACCCGCGAAAGATTTATACCGTAGGAATTATGCCCTGCACGGCCAAGATTTACGAGGCGAGCAGGCCTGAATTTAAAAGTGCGTTTTATTGGCTTAAAGAAAAAGGCCACCTACCAGAAGATACCCCGCCCTTCCCGGACGTAGATGCCGTACTCACCACCCGAGACGCTGCCGAACTTTTTAGGTGCTTAAACATCAATCCTCTTAACGTTTCTCCTGAAAAAGAAACAGATATAACCGAGGTATATACTGGTGGCGCTACTATCTTTGGAAATAGCGGCGGCGTGACCGAGGCCGCCCTAAGAACTGCTTACTGTGTTCTCTCGGGCCAGGAACCCTCTTCCTGGAACATCGAAGCGGTAAGAGGTCATACCACAGGCGTAAGAACCGCCAAACTTGCCATCCCCTTAAAGCCTCTGGGAGGAAAAAAGGCGAATTTCCATATTTGTGTGGTAAACGGTGTTAAAAACCACCTGGAACCCATCCTCGAAGACGTTGTTATCGGCAAGAGCCCGTTTCACTTCATAGAAGTAATGAATTGTCCAGGAGGATGTATAAACGGAGGAGGGCAGCCAGTGAATCCCATGGGGACCTCCTGGATAGACCCACTTCTTCCGCTGCCCTTAAAAGCCTAAATCTTTTTTGGGAGGATTGCCATGTGTGTGCGTCCGGGAATAAAGGCCCCAGACTTTTTGGCCCGGGCTTACCTTCAGGGCGAAGTAAAAATGTGTTTATCCAGGCCACCGAAATGCTAAATACCCCTGTGGGGCGCAATGTTTCCGAACTCCTGCGTTTGGTAGAAGCCTTTAAATACATCCGTGAGCACCCTGGTGAAGTCTACCCTGCGGGGTGGGAACCTGGTGTGCCAACCCTAAAGGCCTTCCCAGCACTTGCCGGCAAAGTCTGGGACGTCTGGAAACCACAAAAGGCTTAGGAGGGGATTATGTCTGAAAAACTTCCCTTTCAATACGAAGAAAAGCCCGCTTCTTTGCTAATAAGTAGAAGGACTTTTTTAAAAATTACGGGGGTTCTTACAAGCGTTTTGGCCATCGGGGCTTATACCGTTACAGATTTTGTAAAAAAACGCAATAAATATATCAAAATGCGTCAGAAAGGCCTTTATAAAGATGACCTAAGATGCCAGAGGAATAACTTACCTGCCTCGCACCTAAATCCAACGGTAGAAAAGTTTTACAGAGATTTTGCTGAGCATCCGTTAAGTGAAACAGCTCATCATCTCCTTCATACACACCACTATTATGTTCGGGGAAAACTAAATATGAAAGGAGAAAGACATGGATAAAGTACTGAAATTTTCTGTCACAGAAAAAATATTCCATAACGTTAATGCCGTAAGCTGGTACGTCTTAGCTATTACTGGAATTATTGTTTATTTTAATTTAGCTGGTTCTGAAACAAAAAACTTTCTTATGCAAATACATATCTGGGCAGGTGTAGTTTTTACTTTTAACTTTCTTGCTTTTATTTTTCTCGCGCCTCATCGCTTTTATATCTTAATGAAAAATCTCTTGGAGTGGGATAAAGATACCTTTGCCTGGTTTAAAAACTTGGGCGGTTATCCCAGAAGATTTTTTAAAATTAATATTGGTCCAGAAGAAGTTGCTCCACAAGGAAAATTTAATGCCGGCCAAAAGCTTACTTATCTTTTCTTTATCTTTATGATTATAGCGCTAATTGTTACTGGATGGTTTTTATATTTTGCCAAACACTCCATGGGCAAAGGACTTTTCTTAATGTTTTTTTACCTTCATGTTTGGGGTTCAATTATTACTACTTTAATAGCAACTTTTGGGCATATTCCACTTTCAATAGCTAATAAAGAAGACCTTTTGGCGATGTGGAGGATTGGCCCTGGAACAGTATCTCTAAAATGGGCTAAACATCATAATCCTAAGTGGTTTCAAAATGACGTAATAATGAGACCTTTGCAAAATTGTCGAGATCAGTATGGCAAGCACAACTGCAAGGGATCCGTTCCCATTTTTCGGAACGAAAAATAGGAACGGATCTTTGAACGGGCCTTAAGAAAAGATGTTTTGCAATGGTCTCATAAAGATAAACGGAAAATAGATAAGGGGGAGGTATAAAATGTTACAGGTAAAGCTGGACGATAATATTATTCAAGTAAAAGAAGGGACAACTGTTCAGGAACTATTAGATAAACATAACAAGACGTTTTGGTTGCCATTTGAAGTCCCTCAAATGAAATATATTCCTAATCCTAAGTGTGCACTCATAAATATCGTAGAAATAAACGGACAAATTGTTCCAGCTCCAATGTTAAAGGCCTTGCTGGTAAGAAGCAATATGGAAATAAAAACAAAATCACCTCTTATAGAAGAAAAACTAAAAGAAAGACTTGACCTTTTGAAAAACAACGAATGCTATCTAATCAAAAAAATGCAGGAAATGATAGCCGTTGAAGCGGAAAATGCCGGTTTTATCAAATACGAAGAAAGAGCAAAATGGCAGTTTGAGCCCTGGTATTCCCTCCCTGCTTTCTGGCACAACCCCAATACCTGTATCAGGTGCGAAAGCTGTGTGGTGACCTGTCGGGACACCCAGGGAGTCGCAGCCCTTTCTTTTGATCCTGAAAAAGGGGTGCTACTTGCTGATGAAGCCCGCTGTACTAGATGCGGCCAGTGTATTCATGCCTGCCCCATGGGCAAGGAAGCCGGGGTTACCACGGTGTTTAAAAAACACTTTGGTTGTGAGCCCTGCCCTTACGCAAGGCCTTATGCTTCTATCCGCGAAATT
>JALSKZ010000015.1 GCA_026988575.1 Thermodesulfobacteriales bacterium
GAGAGATCATCTTTCAGGGGCCTTTTAAAGAAATTTTAAAGGCGGAAAAATCTCTCACCGCCCAAGTACTTACCGATGCCGCGCGTTACCAAATCACCAGCCAAAAACGCAAGCCCGAAAAATTCCTTAAGCTTGAAGGGGCATTTGTCCGTAACCTTAAAAATATCCATGTGGACATCCCCTTGGGTTTACTTGTGGTGGTAAGCGGGGTCTCAGGGGCCGGCAAGTCGTCTTTGGTCATGGACGTGCTCTACGAAAACCTGAAACGAAAACTAGAAGAAAAGCCTTTGAAGGGCTTAAAGGACTTAAAAGGCTGGGAAAACATCAGGCGTACTGTGGTAGTGGACCACAGCCCCATTGGACGCACCCCACGTTCCACCCCAGCCACTTACCTGGGGCTTATGGACCGCATCAGGACCCTTTTTGCCGGCACAAAAGAGGCCCGCGCAAGGGGGTACACTGCCAGCCGCTTTTCTTTCAATCTTGAAGAAGGCCGTTGCCCGCACTGTAAGGGACAGGGGCAACTAAAAGTCGAGATGAAGTTCTTGCCCGAGGTCTATATCACCTGTGAGGTGTGCCAGGGTGCCCGTTACAACGAAGAAACGCTCAAAGTGCTTTACAAGGGCAAGAACATAGCGCAAGTGCTTTCCATGAGCATGGCTGAGGCCTGTCACTTTTTTGAGGGAGTGCCAGAACTTTGCCAGGCGCTTAAGCTTCTTTGCGATCTTGGGCTTGATTATTTGACCCTAGGCCAGCCAAGCCCTTCTCTTTCTGGTGGCGAGGCCCAGCGTCTTAAGCTGGCCCGGGAGTTTATCAAAGGAAAACGTGGTGGGACACTTTATATCCTTGATGAGCCTACCACCGGGCTCCACATTGCCGATGTGGCCAAACTCCTTAATCTTTTCCACGCGCTAATTGACAAGGGCAACACTGTGCTTGTTATTGAACACAACCTGGACGTCATCAAAGAGGCTGACTGGATCATTGACCTGGGGCCAGAAGGGGGAGACCAGGGAGGCGAGGTCCTTTTCACCGGGCCACCTGATGAATTAATTGACCAAGAAACCCACACCGCCAAGGCGTTGAGAGAATTTGTTGGAAAAGGACCTTACTCTTAGTGGCCTAAGCAATCCCGTGAGATCGCGCGGGCGTACAAATCGTCTCACGATAAGCCTTTCTTCGGATCCAAAAGAGTGCCCTTAAATCTCTTTAAGAGAGTTTTAGGTATTGTCACATAAATGTCACAAAAATTGCCTGACACGATAAAATTTTTCCGCTAAAAGGTAAATCGATTCAGATCTTATAAATGGTGAGGCCAAAATGAAATTTAATTTAGCAGGGCAATTCTACGATGATATCTTCCGCAAGATCTCTACAGTTATGGCCCTCTTAATCATAGGCCTGGTAATAGGGATCTTTATTACCCTGGTAATAGAATCATGGCCTTCGATTAAGGCCTTTGGCTTACGATTCATATGGACTACCACTTGGGACCCTGTATCGCGTGAATTTGGAGCCCTGCCCTTTTTAGTAGGCACCCTTCTCACCTCGTTCTTGGCCCTCATTATTGCCACTCCTTTTGCCTTGGCCGGGGCCATTTTTCTCGGCGAGATCGCCCCTCCCCGCCTGGCCAATCCTATATCTTTTATTATGGAGCTTTTAGCGGGCATCCCTTCGGTAATTTACGGGTTGTGGGCCCTTTTTTATTTGGTACCGATTGTGAGGTGGCTGGAGATAAAATTCGGGGCCCCACCCTTTGGTTTGGGTATGTTCACCGCCTCTCTTGTCTTGGCCATCATGATTCTGCCTTATGCCCTCTCTGTGGCCCGTGACGTAATAAAACTTGTTCCTCAAGACATTAAAGAAGCAGCCTACGGCCTAGGGGCGACGCGCTGGGAGACAATATTACACGTGATAGTGCCCTACGCCCGCTCGGGAATATTTGCCGGCATTGTCCTGGCCCTAGGTAGGGCCCTAGGTGAAACCATGGCGGTGACCATGGTAATAGGTAACCGTTCCGCCATGCCTCACAGCATCTGGGACTTGGGTAACACTATGGCCAGTGTTATTGCCAACGAATTTACCGAGGCCACCGAAGACGTCCACCTGGCGGCTCTGGTAGAAATAGGGCTTTTGCTCTTTGTCATTACCGTCATAGTAAATCTTATTGCGCGATTAATTATTATTCGCCTGAAGGTGAAATAAAATGAACACCTATCCAGCTCGAGAAAATTGGCGACGTATAAAGAATCAGATTGCTGTAATCATTATTATCCTCTTGGCCCTAATACCAACACTGCCTTTGTTTTTTATTTTGGCCAATATCATTCACGAAGGCCTTCGTTCTATAAATTTAGACTTCTTTCTACACCTCCCTGCTCCTCCAGGAGAAACCGGTGGAGGGATTAGTAACGCCCTGGTGGGCACGTTTATCATTGTCGGCATAGCGGTTATTATCGGTGTGCCTATCTCTATCCTTGCGGGGATCTATCTCTCCGAGTACGGCAAAGACTCCAAGTTAGCCGAGATTATACGCATCTCAGCCGATGTCCTCCAAGGCGTCCCCTCCATTGTAATAGGTATTGTGGCCTACGCTTGGGTAGTGCGTCCCATGGGACATTTTTCGGCCTTTTCGGGTAGTGTGGCCTTGGCCTTAATGATGATCCCGGTAGTGGTACGCACCACCGAAGAGGTCCTGCGCCTTGTACCTGATATCTTGCGGGAAGCTTCTTTAGCTCTCGGTGTCCCTTATTGGCGTACCGTCATGAAAGTAGTTTTACCTACGGGTATGGTAGGCGTAACCACAGGGATACTTATCGCCGTAGCCCGTATAGCAGGTGAAACAGCCCCTCTCCTCTTTACCGCCTTTGGCAACCAGTTTATGACCTTAAACCCCATGGAACCCATGAATGCCCTGCCTTTGGTCATCTTTAACTATGCCACAAGCCCCTATGAGGACTGGTGGCGACAAGCCTGGGCCACGGCTGTTGTATTAACTTTTATGGTGTTGCTCTTAAACATCTTGTCCCGGATTTTGGCCAAACGTATTGCGGGTGAGAAATAGGAGGAAGGTATGTCCTTAGAAAGGTTACCCATCATATTCCGTACAGAAGACTTATGCGCCTATTACGAAGATTTTATGGCCATAAAACATATCAACATCAAAATACCTCAAAAACAGGTTACAGCCCTTATGGGCCCCTCGGGTTGCGGTAAAACAACCTTTATCCGCTGTCTAAACCGTTTGCACGAACTTACCCCTGGGGCGCGTATAACTGGTTCTATATATCTGCGCGACCAAAATATTCTCCAATTGGATCCCATTGTCGTACGGCGCAGAGTGGGAATGGTCTTCCAGAGACCTAATCCTTTCCCTACCATGACCATCTACGAAAACGTTTTAGCTGGTTACAAGTTGTTGGGCATACGGCTGCCCCGTAATGAAGCCGACGAAATAGCCGAATGGGCCCTACGTAAGGCTGCTCTCTGGGAGGAAGTAAAAGATATCCTCCACCGAAGGGGTACCTTCCTTTCTGGAGGGCAACAACAGAGGCTCTGTATTGCCCGGGCCTTGGCCGTAAAACCAGAAGTGTTACTTATGGATGAACCGACCTCGGCCCTAGACCCAAAGTCTTCGCTCCAAATCGAAAATTTGATCGTCGAATTAAAAGAGACCGTAACTATAGTAATTGTGACCCATAACATGCCCCAAGCCGGACGAATTTCTGATTTTACTGCGTTTTTCTATTTAGGCGAACTCGTAGAATTTGGGCCTACAGCTGAATTGTTTACTAACCCCAAAGATCCTCGCACAGAGGAATATTTAACCGGAAAATTTAGTTAATCATGTCTCTTATTATTTATTGCGCCTTTACCGAATATTCTTACTTAGATATAATCTAAAGTAGATTGTGTTAAGTCTGGTTAATTTATTCTTTAATAACAGTCCTTATAAAGGAGTAGGATATGAATGTTTTATTACAAAAAGATTTACAAGATATTAAGCAATATTTGTTAGAAATGTGTCGTCTAGTGGAAGAATCTGTGCGTACGGCGGTAAAGGCCTTCGAAGAAGGAAACGAAGATCTGGCCCAAAGAGTAATAGATCAAGATGAAGAGATAGACGCTATTGAAAACGAAATTCTACTCTTTTGCTTAAAGACCCTTGCCCTTCACCATCCTTTAGCCGCTGATTTAAGGTTTATTACCTCGGCCATGAGTATGATCAGAGATCTGGAAAGATTGGGAGACCAGGCCGTAAATATTGCCGAACTCGTACCTGATCTAATAAACCGCAGCAGGATTTTTACCTGCCCCGTAGATTTAAAAGACATGGCCCGAGAGGCTTTGGCCATGCTCAACGGGGCTATCGATGCCTTTGTTACTCAAGATACCGAAAAAGCCTGTCTAATATGTCTCAGAGACGAAAAGGTTGACCGATACAAACAGGTAGTTATTCGAGAAACTATCGAATGTATGGAAAAAAACCCTAAAATTATCCGTACAGGAATTGATTATATAATAGTAGCTCAAAATCTCGAACGTGTTGCTGATTTGGCTACAAATATAGCAGAAGAAGTAATATATCTTGTAGAAGGACGTATTGTTAAACATCAACATATTTGTCAACAGCGTATTGAAGATATCAAAAAAGAAAAAAAAGAAGAAAAAAAATTACCTAAAAAAGACAAGAAAGAATTGTTTGCTTGTTTAGAACAACACGCTCAATATGTGCTTTCCTGTACAGAGCTATTACCAGAAGCTTTAGAAGCATATTTTGAAAAAGAATACGACCGTTGTATAAAAATATCCGAAGATATTATTCGTCTTGAAAGAGAGGCCGATCGGATCAAAAAAAATATCCGTGGGCATCTCCCCAAGGGAATTATCATGCCTGTAGACAAGTTTGAACTATTTTTATATCTCAAAGAACAGGACGCTGTAGCTGATGCTGCCGAAGATATCTTAAAATGGTTGACATTTAAAAAAGTAACCATAGCCAAAGCTCTTGAGCAGGAGGTACTTACATTAACTAAACAAAACATCGAAACCACTAAATTATTAATACCTCTTATTGGGGAATCAAAGAGTTATTTGTCTGTTGGTGATGAAAATGCCCGAGAAAAGGCTAAAGAAGTAGTACGAAAGATCAGACTAAGAGAACATGAAAGCGATGTATTTGCTACCGAGCTAAAACGTAAGGTTTTTAGTTTGTCTTTGGATGCACTTTCTATATACTTTTTGATTCGCCTTATCGAGTTTATTTGTGATATTTCTGGACACACAGAAAATGCTGCTGATCTTATGCGGGCTATGATTGCCAAACCCTAGACAACAACATATAAGGGATCTGATCTTCCAGGCCAGAAACAAGCCCTAGATCAGATCCCTTGTCAGCTACCTTCCCGCTTAGACCACAAACTTCTTAGATTTTCTCAATAGAAAACTAACCAAGAATAAACCCAGGCCGCTTAATAATAGTGTAGTTGGTTCCGGAATAGGATCTAACTTTAAGGTGGCTTCACCCTGGCTAAAAATAGCTAGGTCGTTATTTATAAACCCATATACCCCCTGCCCCAGGGGAGCACTACTTGAAAAACTAGCTAATAGTAAATTCTGCCCTACTAAAGAGTCTAGGTCATAGGAATAGCTGGTTAAATAAGAGGTATCAACGGCGTTTATCTTTAAGTTGTAAAGAGTAAGATCTCCTGTCCCCAAAAGGTAAGTTTCACCTGATAATAACTCTGCTCCCAAAATTAGGTGTGTATCAGCATCGGAGGAAAAACCGGTATCATCTAAGGGATTAGAGGGGGTTCCGTTTTCGTTGGCCTCCGGCGAAAAGTCAAGATAAAGGGAAAAATTGCCCCCCGGATTATAGGAAACCTTGTACATACCCCAAGCACCCGAGACGATCTTACCGGACACGTTCGACCAGGATAAAGTAAGCTCCCAAGCCCCTACGGGGAGAGTCCCTGGTGTGGTAGCGGCCTGGACCACCATGCCTTCTAGATCCGGGACCAAATTATTGTCCTTGTCTTGGAGGGCTTGAACAATAGCGTGGCCTTCATTATACACTGTTGTCCCAACGGTAATATTTGAAGAGTTGGTGACCCCTGAAAAACGAAAGGTATAATAGCTTTCCATATCAAAAATGCTAAAGGGACTGGTAATGCTATCGTTATCGGAGGGGTCTAGATTAGTACCTAGATCAAAATACAGATCCTCAATGACCAGAGCTTTTGTTTGCGGGACAATAACTAACATAACCAAAAGGGCCCCTAACCAGACAAATTTTTTAGCCATATATGACTCCTTTTATTTTTTTGTAGTATTAACATTCAAAAAGCGGGCCAACTTTTAAAGGACGATAATTCAAGGGATGGCGGGGATAAAAAATAAATAGAGTGAAAAAAGTTTCCCTTTAGCTAAGAAAAGTTTTTCCTGTTAGGAAAATGTTTTCACAGATCAAGATAACCAAACGAGGAGAGGATGTATAGATGTCTGGGCGAATCTTAATGCTGCTTTCCATGGGCCTACTACTTTTGGGCTACCTATTCTATAGCCGCAAAGCCGCAGTCTGGTTTGGAATATCGAACCAAAAATCCACGCCTGCCCATCAGAAAAAGGATGGGATTGATTATGTCCCCACTCCCCTGGCTGTACTTTTTGGACACCACTTTGCCTCTATAGCTGGTGCCGGTCCTATTGTGGGACCTGTCCTAGCTGCTTCCTACGGCTGGCTGGGAGTGCTAGTATGGTTGGTCTTAGGCTCTATCCTGGCCGGGGGTATCCACGATATGGGGGCCATTGCGGCCTCCACCCAACACGAAGGTAAATCCATTGGGGAAATTATTGGTCGATATATTAACCCCTTAGGCCAAAAGATATTTTTGGCCTTTGCCTGGGTGACTCTAATATTGGTAATTGCGGCCTTTGATGTGATTGTAGCCAAGACCTTTGTAGCCTCTCCACCCGTGGCCACGGCCTCTTTGTTATTTTTATTATTGGCCCTAATTTTTGGTGTACTCCGTTATCAAAAGGGGGTGGCCTTGCTACCCCTTACTATACTTGGCATATTGGGACTTATAGGGTCCCTGGCCTTAGGATTCCTTTGGCCTCTTAAGCTTGAGGCCTCTACTTGGCGTTACCTATTATTTGTCTATGTATTTATAGCCTCTATCACCCCGGTGTGGGTCCTCCTTCAACCACGAGACTATTTAAACGCCTTTTTGTTATATGGTTTACTTTTTGGGGGGCTAGTAGGGTTATTGGTAAAAGGCCCGGTGGTGCGCTTGCCTGTCTTTACCGGGTTTGAAAATGAACTAGGTCCTATGTTTCCTCTATTATTCGTCGTGGCCTCCTGCGGGGCCATCTCTGGCTTTCATTCTCTGGTGGGCTCAGGCACCACGGCCAAACAGCTCGACAAAGCCTCCCACGCACGGGTTATTGGTTACGGGGGTATGCTCCTTGAAGCAGTCCTTGGACTAATCGCCTTAATGTCTGTGGCCATGCTCAACCTATCACAGTTCCATCATGTCTTAAAGGCAAAAGGACCTATAGCGGCCTTTGCCGGTGGTGTAGGTAGTTTTTTGGCCACTCTGGGTATACCCCACGCCACCGCCATGGCCTTTGCCGCGCTGGCCGTCTCGGCCTTTGCCCTCACCTCGCTCGATACAGCTACCAGGGTAGCCCGGTTTACGCTTGAGGAACTTTTAGAAAGCCACGGGAGCAAACAACGCCTATTTACCACCGGGGTGAGTGTCTTGGCAGCAGCGACCCTGGCCCTTTCTGGTACCTGGAAGCTTATTTGGCCCCTTATGGGTTCGGCAAACCAACTATTGGCCGCCCTGGCTCTTCTGGCCCTCACTATGTGGCTTTTCTCGGTAAAAAGACCCTTTTTGTTTGTAGCTATACCCGCAGCCTTCATGTTTGTAGTTACTCTTTCGGCCCTCTTCTTATTGCTCACCAAAAACTTACTCCTCAGGCATTACTTGCTGGCCCTTTTGGCCTGTGCGCTTTTGGCCCTGGCCGTATATCTCCTGGCGGCCTCGGTACGAAAATATATTTATACCCCTGGTCGATCACCCCATAAGACTTTATGAAGTTGGAGTTGAAAACGTACCGGAAGCCGGTCTTCTAGTATCCAACGGGCCAAGTCCTGTGGAGGGAGAACATTGTAGACCGGGCTCATGAGTACCTGGGTATACACGGTTAAGGAATAGCGGTTAAGGACATCTCGGGCCCAGAGATAATCGGCCCGGTCGGCCAAGACAAATTTGACCTGATCTTTTGGACCAAGATAGGCTAGATTGGGCCAGAAAATGAATTGGTTCATCCCTGAGGAGGGGGGCTTTAAATCCACTATTTTCAAGACTTCTTGAGGAACCTTTTCTAGAGAAATACTGCCGTTAGTTTCTAGAAGAACCTTCACCCCCTCTTTCAAAAAGAGATCCATCAACGCGTAGACCCCTTTTTGTAATAGGGGCTCACCACCGGTTATTTCTACCCAAGGCAAACTACCTTCACCCCGCCACTGCGCAAAGATCTCTCCCAAAGAGACTTCTTTCCCCCCTTGCCAGGCATAGCGTGTGTCACACCATTTACAACGCAGGTTACAACCTGATAAACGTATAAAAAACATGGGTAAACCTTGGAGGGTACTTTCCCCCTGAAGGCTAACAAATGTCTCACAAAGAAGAAGCTTCTTCCAGGTAGCTGGCACACGAACGCTCCGTCTCACAAACAGTTACCTTATACAACTTTACCGGGGAAGAAGCTAACCTGGAGGCCAATTGCTGAAAAATGTAGCGGGCAATGTTCTCCGAAGAAGGATTTTGCTGGCTAAAGGCCGGGTGTTGGTTTAAGTCTTGGTGGTCTAAATGGTCCAAGACTTCCTTTAAAAGGCCCTTTAGTTCTTTAAAATCCATGGCTATACCTATGTCATTTAACTCCTTCGCCCGCACACAGACCTCAACCTTCCAGTTGTGTCCGTGTAGACGTTCACAGGCACCAGGGTAATTACGTAGGAAATGAGCGGCTGAAAATTCATCTCTTACAATTAGTTCGTACATAAACACCTCGGAAAGGAAGGAGGTGGAGGCGGCGCGGGGATTCGAACCCCGGAATAACGATTTTGCAGACCGTCGCCTTAACCGCTTGGCTACGCCGCCTCGGCCCTGGTGGCGGCGCAGGGACTTGAACCCCGGACCGTGCGGATATGAGCCGCATGCTCTGACCAACTGAGCTACGCCGCCACGCCCTTAAATTAGTGCTAGATAGTCGGCCTCTTGTCAAGGCCCTGACCTTTGATTTTTACCGTCCCCTGTCCCCCCTCCTGGCCTTCTACTTCAATGCTTACTCCGGGTAAAAAGTGTTTTATTACCCAAAGATTGGTAAAGAAGTGTCGCGTAAGACACGCACTTTCCCAGTAAGCAGTACAAGCCCTCACCGCAGCAGGCAAAAGGAGTTGATCGGTAAGAAAAGGATCCACCGCTGCTTTGGTTTCCATAAAACTTACCAAAGCTTGAGCCGCCTCCAGACCTACCCTTTCGGCAGGCTTACCCTTGCGCCCTAAGGAAAAAAAGCCTGCCCTTTTAGGGCCGTCTTCGGCATAGACAAACACCACTGTCCCCGGACTTGGGCTCTTGGGCCGTTGCCCGTAAACCTCTGGCCTTAGCCCTACAGCCTCAAGTACCTCTACTGCCTTCCGGGCCTGACGATCAAGGATATGGCGGGCAAGACCAGAGGACACTATGGAAAAAACAGCCACCCGTTGGGGCACAAAGGGACCTTTTAATACGAGTGTTTCCGGGCAAGCCTCGTAGGGCAAGATATTGGCCTTTATTTCGCCGGCCCCTCGAGGGTAAAAGCCATAGCGAATGAGTTCCAAGTGGAAGGGATAACCAAGGGCCTTTAGTATCGGAGCGTATACCAAGGCTAAGTAATGGTAACAGGGGGCATAAGGTACGTGCGTACCACCTTCAAGCCAGACCTTGGCTCCCCCGGCATGAGCGAGAGGAAGGGCAATAGTTTGAAAGACCAAACTCGTAGCACCAGCTGTACCCACTTTAAAACGATAACGTCCAGGGGCCACCTTCCCTGGGGAAAACCGTAAATAAAGAGAACCTATTTGATCACCCTCTACCTGGGCCTTGCTTATCTTTTGTGCCGCCTGTACACAAGTAAGATGCTGCGGCCGCAGCCCTGGCTTAGGTCTCCTGACCCGAATATTACGTATCTCAAAGGACTTACCCGTAATTAAAGACAAGGTGAGAGAAGAACGTAAAATCTGACCGCCACCTTCGCCATATGAGCCGTCTATATAGAGCATCTTCCTCAACGTCGATGACAAGCAAGCAAGTGTCCGGGGTATCTTTCGGATAAAGGCGGTTCCTCTTTTCTACACTGTTCTACGGCCTCTGGGCAACGCGGATGGAAGGGACACCCAGAGGGAATACGCAAGGGATTAGGGGGTTCACCTCGAATCTTAAAAGATCTAGGCTTTTTGCCTGGCTCCGGGCGAGGAATGGCTTCTAGCAACATTTCGGTATAAGGGTGATGGGGGCTAGTAAAAAAATCGGTTAAAGTGGCGCTTTCTACCACCCGTCCCAGATACATGACCATAACTCTATCACACATAAAAAATAACACGGGCAAATCATGGGAAATAAAAAGGTAGGAAAGCTTTAAACGCTCTTTGAGTTCTAATAGTAGATTAAGGATTTGGGCCTGCACGGAGACGTCCAGGGCCGAAGTGGGCTCATCGAGGATGATCACCTTGGGTTGTAAAATAAGGGCCCGGGCCAAGGCTATCCGCTGCCGTTGCCCACCACTGAACTGATGTGGATAAAACCTTTGGTCTCCCGGGCTTAGACCCACCATTTCTAAGGCCTGCGTTACTCGTTTTTTATATTCCCTTGGCGTACATAGCTTGTGTATCACTAAAGGTTCTACTAACAGGTCAAAAATGCGTTTGCGGGGATTGAGGGAGGAAAAAGGGTCTTGAAACACGATCTGAATATTACGCCGCGTTATCTTTTGTTGCCTTGGGTTAAAGGCCCCAAAGGGTTTACCAGAGAACAAAACTTCCCCTTCATCTGGTGGTTCAAGCCCCAGGGCAACCTTGGCCAGGGTAGTCTTTCCACACCCGCTTTCTCCCAATATGCCCAAAACTTCGTTGGCTCTTAAATCCAGACTCACCCTAAACAGGGCGTAAAATTTTTTTGGTCCCCTAAAAAGGCCCTGCCTGAGGCTATAGATTTTACTCACGTTTTGCAGAGACAATAAGGAACTCATACGCGAAAACACCTCACCTTATGGCCGGGAGCTATTTCCCGCCACGGGGGTTCTTCTTCCTGGCAGCAAGACAGGGCTAAGACACAACGATCGGCAAATTTACACCCCTTAGGGCGTCTGCCTGGAGGGGGGACACGTCCAGGCAGGGAGGCAAGCCGCTTTACACCCGGGCGCGGTAAAGCCTCCAGAAGGGCTTGCGTGTAAGGGTGTTTGGGGGCCTTGAATAATTCTTCTACTTTGGCCTCTTCTACCAGCCGGCCGGCATACATAACAGCCGCACGATCTGCTGTCTCGGCCACTACCCCCAAGTCGTGGGAGATCAAAAACACACTAAGGCCTTGTTTTTGCCTGATTTCCTGTAAAAGGTCTAAAATCTGGGCCTGAATAGTCACGTCCAGGGCAGTGGTGGGTTCATCGGCAATGAGTAATTGGGGCTGGCCCGCCAGGGCCATGGCTAACATAACCCTCTGACGCATACCACCAGATAACTCATGAGGATAACTCCGTAGCCTCTCTTTGGGTGAGGGAATACCCACCATATAAAAGAGTTCTGCGGCCCTTTCCCAGGCCTCTTTAGGCGAAAGCCCTTGATGTAATACCAGCACTTCTTTTACCTGGTCTCCCACTGTAAAGACGGGATTTAAAGCTGTCATGGGATCCTGAAAGACCATAGCTATGGTCTTGCCCCGCAATAGTCGGCGGTGTTGGGGAGAAAAATCTAAGATATTCTGTGCCCCTACTTTTATAGCCCCGGAAAATATAGAAATACCCCGAGGGAGCAAATCAATTAGACAAAGACCTGTAAGGGATTTACCACAACCACTTTCACCTACCAGGGCAAAGATTTCGGCCTCTCGCACAAAAAAACTGAGTTTTTCGCCAATAGGCACCTTGCTGTGCGTATAGCCAAAACAGAGCTGGTCTACTTGAAGTAATATGTTACCAGACACGTCTCTATTCCGGTTTCAAACGCTCTACGCGTACGGCCTTACCCGGAGGACGTGGTATCTCGCCCTTGGCTACCAAGATCACATTGGCCCTAAAGCCTAAGTAATTATAGATTTCTTCTTCCAAACGCCTCTTGAGGCTTTCATCCCTGGTGGTGCTTTCTACCAAGATGTCGATAAAGTCTTTTCCAGCTCGTTTACCCAGACGAATGAGATAGTCTGGAAGCACTTCTGGATGTCTCATAATAATCTCTTCTATCTGACGGGGATAAAAGTTTACACCCTTCACCTTCAACATATCGTCTGTACGACCTTTTATACGATCCACCCGCAACATACTACGCCCACAGGAACACCGACCTCTAGAGATAACCCGGGTAATATCACGAGTGCGGTAACGGATAAGGGGCAATCCCTCGCGTGTAAGCGTAGTTACTACCATCTCGCCTTCTTCTCCATTGGGTAGAACTTCACCGGTTTCCGGATCGATTATCTCGACGAGATAATGATCTTCCCAGACGTGTATACCGTTGTGGGCGGCACAATCAATACCTAATCCCACACCACCGGTTTCCGTCATGCCTATTATGTCGAAGGTCTCTATCCCGAGCTCTTTTTCGATAAATCGGCGAGTCTCGTCACTCCAGACCTCGGCGCCGAAAACCCCGACCCGTAGCTTGGTGTCGGAAAGATCAAATCCCTCAGCCTTGGCTACTTCAATGAGACGCAGGGGATAAGAAGAGATAGCAGCCAAAGCCGTGGTACCAAAGTCTTTCATAAACTTGAGCTGCATAAGGGTGCGCCCAGGTCCTATGGGCACTACAAAACAACCAATTCTTTCGGCGCCATAATGGAATCCAAAACCACCATTAAACAAACCGAAACCAGGGGTAATTTGCAACACATCTTTGTGGGAAAGGCCTGCCGCGGAAAGACACCGGGCCATAATCTCCGACCACTGTTCTACATCGGACCTGGTAAAAGGGTTTATTACCGGTGTGCCCGTAGTGCCAGAAGACATATGAAAACGGACAAAATCTTCCTTGGCGGCGCAGGCCATCCCAAAGGGATAGGCTTCTCGCAAGTCCTCCTTGGTCAAAAAGGGAAAATTCCGTATGTCAGAGAGATCTCTGATATCTTCGGCTTCAAAATCTCCCAAACGTTTGGCATAAGCCGGATTGTGGGCCTTTATGTGAGCTAAGGTCTGACGCAGACGTTTAAGCTGTAAGCGTTCTAGCTCTTCGCGGGGCATCGTCTCTAATCGAGGTTGATACATAGAAAGACTCCTCCTTTATTAAGCTACGATCTTTGGGCAGCCCTTTCCACCGCCCTTTTAAAACCCTCCCGAGCTCGCTCAATAAATACCTCATCTACACAAAAGGCTAGTCTAATATGCCCTGGGCCCCCAAAGCCCCGCCCAGGTACCGCCAATATAAGCTCTTCTTGCAGGAGTTGACAAAACTCTACATCATCGATGGGCGTCTTGGGAAATATATAAAAGGCCCCTTTAGGCTTTACAAACTCCAGGCCCGCTTCCTTTAAGACCTCGCAAAATAGGTCTCTGCGGCGTTCGTAAATAGAAATATCTACGGTCTCTTCGGCACACATGGCCACCAGACGCTGGGCCAAGGCAGGGGCATTAACAAAGCCTAGGATCCTATTGGCCAGGATAAAACCCGCCAGCAGTAGATCTTTGTCGCAGGCATCTGGATGAAGGGCCAAAAAACCAATGCGCTCTCCAGGTAAGGAAAGTTCCTTAGAAAAACTGGAGACCACTATGCTGTTTTCGTATAGCGGAAAAATAGGAGGACTCTCTTGGCCATCAAATACCAAGTGTCGGTAAGGTTCATCAGAGATTAAATATATGGGGTGGCCTAGGACCTTTGTCTTTTCCTCCAGGAGACGACAAAGACCTTTTAATTCGGCCTCGGTGTATAACTGGCCTGTAGGGTTATGGGGTGAATTGATAAGCACCGCCTTGGTCTTGTCTCCTATGGCCCTTTCTAGGGCCTGAAGGTCCAGCGAAAAATCACTTTTGGTAGGTACAGGCCTAGGGACTCCTCCGTGATTTTCAATATAAAAGCGATATTCTACAAAAAAGGGAGTCGGAAAGACTACTTCGTCTCCTGGTTCCAACAGGGCCTTAAATATCACGTTTAAGGCCCCAGCAGCCCCACAGGTCATGACAATATTCTCCATAGGTACAGAAAAGCGCTGCTCTTTAGATACCTTTACGGCCATTGCCTCGCGCACAAAGGGGAAACCTGCATTGGGCATATAGCCGTGCAGAGCAGGTACGTCTTTGTCTACCAGCTCTCTTAGGGCCCGTTGTACCGCAGGCGGAGGGGCCACATCTGGATTACCCAGACTAAAATCGCACACCTTATCCTCGCCATACTGGGCCTTGAGCCGCGCACCTTGCTCAAACATTTTTCTAATCCAAGAGGCCCCGGCTAGATAATCTTGCATACGCCTAGATATAGACATTATGTCCTCCCTTTCCCGATAAAGTTCATGTAAACAGCCTTTTATTTTTAGAAGCACCAAACAGATGACACTTTGACATGGGCATTACGAGCACCCTATTTTCTTAGTCATGGCGAGGCACGAAGCGCCAATACGGTTTTAATAACTCTTTTATGTGTAGTTCGACCTCGGTTAGGCCCGGACAGTTTTGCAGCTCTTGTAAGCGATCGTCAGGAATGATTGAACGGCCGAAGAGTTCAAAGATTACCGCACTCACACACTCCACAAGCCCTTGGAGATTATACCCCCCCTCTAGGGTAAGGAGTAATCTGCCTTGACACAATTTTTCGGCAAGGTCTTTAACAACACGGGTCATATAGGCTATCCCCACCGGGGTAACACTCATCCCCCCTAAGGGATCAGCATAATAGATATCAAAGCCCGCCGAGACCAAAATGACATCTGGACTAAATTGTTCCGCTACCGGTACAAGAATATTCCGAAAGGCACTGGCATATTCTTTGTCACCACAACCAGGGGGAAAAGGCACATTTACATTAAAGCCAGCCCCAGGCCCCTGGCCGATCTCTTCCGCCCTACCTGTTCCGGGATAATAGGGAAATTGGTGCACAGAAAAATACAGCACTTCAGCGCTCTTATAAAAGGCGTGTTGGGTACCGTTTCCGTGGTGAAGATCCCAATCTATAATCAAAACACGTTTGCCTTGTAAGCGTTTTAAGACATAATGAGCCGCTAAGGCCACGTTATTGAAGATACAAAACCCCATGGCCCGATCGTACTCGGCATGATGGCCTGGTGGACGCACCAGGGCAAACACGGCCTTACACAACCCTTGAAACAGGGCCTCAAGACCCACAAACTGTGCCCCCACGGCCTTCAAAGCCGCCTGGTAAGAATCAGGACTTGTGGCTGTGTCTGGATCTAATTGAACACGGATTTTCCCCGCCGTGGCTTCGATTTGGTCTATATATTCGGGAGCATGATTCCAAAGGAGCTCTTCGCGAATAGCGGCTCGCGGAGACAACACCGTGGTTATCTCAGCCAGGTCTGGTTGTTCCAATCGTTGGTAGATACGTTTTAATCTCTCTGGCTGTTCCGGATGATGCTCCCCGGGATCATGCTGGAGAAAAATTTGGTCTTTTATAATGGCCACAGGCATAATCTCCTCCTAGGGGCCAAGCCATCCAGGGAACAAAGTCCCCAGGCCCCTTGCTATATATTCAACGGAAATCACGGCCAGAATCAAGCCCATTAACCGCCCAAACAAATTGGTTCCCGTATGTCCAAGGATTCGAGAAAGGCCCGAAGCGTAGGATAAGATAAAATAGCTAGCTATACATACCAAAATACTAGTAAAAGCTACCTGTAGCTTAGTTATGATATGGTGTCCCCCGGCCAACACCATAACTGTAGTAATGGCCCCTGGGCCAGCAAGGATAGGCACACCTAGAGGGACGATGGCAATGTCTTCCTTCTGACGCCCTTCATGTTCTTCTTCTGGGGAGCTCTTGGTGGCCCGCGGACGAGCCTGCAGCATTTGCCACGAAATAGAAAATAGTATGATCCCCCCGGCCACCCTAAAAGAGGCCAGAGAAATATCAAAAAAAGACAAGAGGGAATCCCCGGCAAGGGCAAATAGAGACAAGACTCCTGCCGCCACCAGCGTGCCCTTGGCAGCCAAACGTCTCTTGCGCATTTCGGTTAGATCGTGAGTCAAAGATAAAAACAGGGGAATATTGCCGATGGGATCCACAATAATGAAAAGAGGTACCCAAAACTTGGCCCAGGTCTTTATTTGCAATAGCTCAAACATCTTCCAGACCAGAAGCCCCTTCTGCTTTACGCATTAGGTATACCACACCTCCTATCAAACCGCCCAATAAGGACACCCCGTATACCAAAAGCCCCAGAGCTAGACCATATTCGGCGCCATAGCCCAGTAATTTCAAAAAATATACAAAAGTACCCTCTCTAACCCCTATTCCACCAAGGCTTACCGGCATGGAAGCCAAAATACCCATAACCGGAACCATGATTAAATAACAACTAAAAGGCAGGGTTATCCCTAACCCCTGTCCGAGAAAAAAAATATGGACGCTATAGAGGGTCTGGACCAGCAAACCCAAGGCAAAAAGGGCTAAAAAGGCCTTAAAAGTAAAGACTTCGGTGGCCAACGACCACACACTTTGGTCTTGTAGCCTCTTAAAACGCGACTTGATAAAGACCAAAAAAAGCGAAGCGCAAATACCCGAAGCGGTTACCAACAAAAGCCAATGTCTAAGACCACTTGGTAAGAAAGAACCTTTTAGGGGTACGGTGATAATAATGAGGACCAAGGCCCCTAGAAAGCCAAAGGCCCGATCATAAAATACCGAAAGAGTAGCTGCTGTCTTTGAGGCCCCATCTTTTAAGAGGTAGCCCATACGGATGATATCTCCCCCTAAAAGACCGGGCAAAAAGGCGTTGAAATATTGATTAATAAAGTAAAGTTTCAAAAAGTAGAGATAACTCTTTCGAAAACCTAAACAGTAAGAAATTACTTGCCAACGCAGTGTACTTATCATCTGGAATACCACATAGCATAAAAAGGCTAGAAAGACCCATTTTATTTGGGCCTTACTGATAGTCTGCCACAGGGTAAGCAAATTTATGTGCCTAATTAGATACCAAAGGAGGCCCAAACTTACGGCCAGTTTCACTAAAAAACCGATAGACTTTTTCAATCTATTACCTCACGAATGGTGTAAATGCGACGGTCTGACGCTTCAAAATAGGTTCTCATAACCATTTCGGCCAAAAGCCCCGTGCCTAGAAGATTTATACCGGTAATGATGAGCATGGCCCCTAAGAGAAGCAGAGGGCGTTGACCAATATCTTGGTGAAAGAACAGCTTTATAACCGATAAATACCCTTCAATAGTAACCCCCAAGAGGAACATGAGCCCACCCGTTAGCCCAAAGATATGCAAGGGGCGGGTAGCAAACTTGCGGAAAAAGATCATTAATAACAAATCTAGTAAGACACGATAGGTCCGCGAAAGGCCATATTTACTCTTCCCAAAACGTCGGGGGTGATGGTTTACGGGAATTTCGGTAATACTTGCCCCTCTCAGACTGGTAAGCACCGGGATAAATCTGTGGAGCTCACCATAGATAGAAAGGCCACGAATGACCTCAGCCCTATAAGCCTTAAGGGAACAACCATAATCATGTAATCTAACATGTGTAAGACTACTAATGAGTTTATTAGCCAATATAGAAGGAAGGCGCCGCGAGAAAAAGGGGTCTTTTCGGTCTCTGCGCCACCCACTAACCACATCATAGCCCTCTTCTATTTTGGCCAATAATTTGGGTATGTCAGCAGGATCATTCTGGAGATCCCCATCCATAGTAACGATTATTTCCCCCCGAGAGTGATCTATTCCTGCCGTGAAGGCCGCACTTTGGCCAAAATTGCGACGCAAGATTATTACCCTCAACCAAGGATATTTGGGTTTGAGAGAACGCAATAATTGAGGAGTGCGATCACAAGAACCATCATCTACAATTATCACTTCAAAGGGACGTCCCAATCTTTGTAATGCTTTATCCAACCCCTCTAAGAGGGGGACAATGTTTTCTTCTTCATTATAGACGGGGATAACAACCGAGACGTAAGGACAAGAATTGGTCTGGCCTTGGGCATCACCTGTTATTTTGGTCATAAACAGCCCTTTTTAAAAAATTTACCCCTTCATTAAGCGGCGATAATGAAATATGTCAAGACAACCAGCCCCTGATATTAACGGTGCAATGGCACCGAAGGAATCTCAAGGGATCGCTTCGCTCGCAATAACGGGTAAAGGGAGCCCCTCGTCAGGACCAAAAAGGGAGATCGCTCGTCGTAACCAGAAGGTGAGCAGATCTATTTTATGGTATTGTATGGAACAAAGGAACCGTTAAATAAAGCAAGGAGGAAAGCTGTGTCCACCATAAGAAAAAACCTCGAAAAAATCCGTCAAGCGGTAGAGGAAGCCTGTCAAAGAGCCGGCAGAGACCCCTCTACTGTACGCATATTGGGGGCCAGCAAAAAACAACCCCCTCAAAAGATCCGCGAGGCCTTTGAAGCTGGCCTACGCCTGATAGGAGAAAACTATGTTCAAGAAGCCCGAGACAAAAAAACAGCCCTAGAAGACCTCCCCCTGCAGTGGCATCTCATAGGTCCCCTACAGACCAATAAGGCCCGTTACGCGGTAAAGTTATTCCACTGTATACAAACCATTGACCGGCCAGCTATTGTCAAAGAATTGAGCAAGCGGGCTAAGGGCCTTTCCACTCCCTTAGAGGTCCTTATTGAAGTAAATGTTGGGGGGGAAGAAACTAAAGCAGGAGTGAATCCTGAGGAACTGCCCTCTCTGGCCGAACAGATACTCGAAACGCCCTTCTTAGAACTGAAGGGACTCATGACTATACCTCCCTATCGGGAAAACCCCGAAGAAGTACGGCCCTTTTTTGCCCTGTTGCGCAGTTTAAGAGAAGACCTCAAAAGACGGTTTCCCGAAGCCCCCCTAACAGAACTATCCATGGGCATGAGCCACGACTTTAAGGTAGCTATTGAAGAAGGGGCTACTATTGTGCGTATAGGGACAGCTCTATTTGGTCCAAGAGACTACTAAACCTTTATCTTTTAAGAGAAAGGTCTTATTTTTTAATAAAAGTTGAGATTGCAAAATTGCTAAGATCAGTATGGTAAGCACAACCGCAAGGGATCCGTTCCTTTTTTCGATTCGTAAAATAAAACGGTTGCTTGAACGGGCCTTAAAGAAAGGTGTTTTGCAAAGGTTTCAAAAGTTGTTCAAGGAGGATAAAAATGGGCCTTTATTATGAATTACAAGTAGTAGCCCATAAGACCGGGCTTTCCCCAAAAACCTTACGCGTTTGGATAGAAGAAGGGCTAGTAACACCGCGTAGGCAAGGAAAAAAGATTGTCTTTAGCGAGAACGATTTAGCACGCGTACTTCTTATTCGCCGACTACGAGATGACCTAGGAGTAAATCTTGCCGGCATAGACATTATTTTAGACCTACTAGATAGGCTAAAGAGCCTGGAACAAGAAGTAGCCCGTCTGCGAGCCGAGCTGGAGACCAAAGGCCTACCCTTAATATAGGTTTAAGGAGACGGTTTTTAAGTGGCGCTTGGAGAACTTTTAATCCCCTGGGCCTTCAAAAAGGCCTCCACATTATAGAGGGCCTGAAACGCTAGACCTTGTTGTAAAATAGCTTCTTTGCCTCCTTCTTGGCGATCAACTAACGCAATAACAGCAACTACCTTTAGCCCGGCCTTTTGGGCCCAAGAAACTGCCTGGAGACTTGACTTACCCGTAGTAACCACGTCTTCCAGGATAACGGCCCGCATGCCCTTTTCTATCTTCCCCTCAATCCACTGATTGGTACCATGTTTTTTGGGTTCTTTGCGTACAATAAAACCCTCTATCCCATAGCCTTCTAGCCCAGCAGCGTAACATACCGCGGCTACCAAGGGATCAGCTCCCAGGGTAAGCCCCCCCACCGCATCAGGATCAAACTTTTTGCTCTCTTCCCAGAGTAAATGTCCTATAAGGGGCAAGGCCTGGGCATAGAGGGTGGTTTTCTTACAGTCGAGGTAATACGGGCTTTTACGGCCAGAGGCCAGAACAAACCCTTGCTCGCTATAGAGAAAGGATCGCTCTAGAAGCAACTCAAATAATCTTTCCTGTAGGCTCACCTTAATCCTCCCTATGACTGACGATTTCTGTACCCACACCGTGATCAGTAAAGATCTCTAATAAGATGGCGTGCGGGACGCGCCCGTCTATAATATGGGCCTTTTTTACTCCCGCCCAAAGGGCCTTTCGCGCACTCTTGAGTTTGGGAATCATTCCTCCTTGAGCCACACCTTTTTCCAAAAATTCTTCTAAATCGGCAATGGTAAGGCTACTGACAAGTCTTCCCTGGCTGTCTTTTACGCCTTCTACATCGGTAAGATAAATCACTTTTTCGGCCTTAAGGGCACCTGCTATGGCCCCTGTAACAAGATCGGCATTGATATTATATGCCTCACCATTAGGCCCAACCCCTACCGGGGCAATCACTGGGATAAAGCCCTTTTGTAATAACACCATGAGGACTTCGGGATTCACTCCCTTTACTTTACCCACCCGACCGATATCGATTATTTCCGGAGGCCGATCATCACCTGAATAACGATATATCTTCATCTTTTCGGCTATTACCAGGTCTCCATCACGTCCAGATAATCCCACAGCCTTGCCCCCGTGCCTATTAATAAGTCCCACTATATCTTTGTTAACCGTGCCCACTAAGACCATTTCTACCACACTCATGGTATCATCATCGGTAACACGTTGGCCTTGGACAAAAACGGGTTTGACCCCCATTTTTTCCATAACCTGACTGATTTGGGGCCCTCCTCCATGAACCACCACCGGGCTAATGCCTACAAGCTTCATGAGCACAATATCTTGGGCAAAGGCCTCCTTTAAAGAGCTGTTAACCATGGCGTGGCCACCATACTTAATAACCACTACTTTACCGTAGAATTGACGCATGTAGGGCAAGGCCTCTATAAGGACTTTTGCTCTTATTTCTTGGCTGATCTCCATAAAAACCCCTATGGATGGTAGATATTTTTGGTTTTAAATCGTCTCTTTATAGACTTTAGCAGGATTCCTTTATTTTTGCTAAAAATCAAAAAGGGATCTCTTTTTGCTCTTAAAATTTAAACCCAAAGCCAAACTTTCCCTTCTTTAAAGCTTATAGCATTAATTAGATAACAGAAGAGTGTAATGACTCCCTGGTTTTTGCACAACTCAAGCTGCTATTGCTAGCATAAGCCTCTTTGAGTTTGGCTTCATATTGCTCCCGGATGTCCCGAGGACGAGCCCTAAGGCAGTTCTCCATGCCCCTTATGCCCTCATCAACCCAATATTGTATCTCACTTGGTTTGAGATCGTAGCGCCGGGCGGCTTCAGCCACGGTGGTCTTGCCTGTTAGGATTTCCAAGACCAATTGGGTTTTACGCTTGGCTGTCCAACGTTTGACTTCTGGTTCTGGTGTATTCACTTTTCCCTCCTTACTGCATTATACCCTGTGCAGTCCTGGAATTATACCCTGTGCAGTCCTGGAGGGGGCATTACACGGCTATGCCCTTCTTACCAGAGATGCCAGAAGATATCGCATTTACTTCCCTAAGCTAAAACTCATCTCTCCGAAGTAAAAAGGTTTTACAGGGAAAGGGCTTGATTTCGAGCATCACCTTGTGTATTAAATTGTAGTGGGAGGTAATAAAATGAGAGCAGTTTTATCTATAAGCCTTCCCGAAAAACTGGCTAAGGAATTGGATACTTTTGCCAGAGAAACGGGACGCAGCAAAAGCGATATCGTACGGGAGTCGGTGAGTCTTTACCTCTGGGAAGAGCGTATGAAACGCCTCAAAAAACAGTTCAGGCCCCTGGCTAAAAAGGCGGGCTTGTTGACGGATGAGGATGTTTTTGAACAAATCTCATGAGGGTGGTCTTTGACACCAATGTTTTGATAGCAGCATTCCTCACCGAGGGATTGTGCTCAGTGCTCCTTACCCGAGCCCGCCGGAAGGAGTTTGAGCTTTTCGTCTGCCCAGTAATTCTTGAGGAGTTTGAAGGAATACTTTCGCATAAGATTAAAGCTCCCCAAGACCTGATTGCAGAAGCTCTTGAAGTCATACGGGAAGCCTCGGAGACCATTCATCCCACTAAAAAGATTCAAGGGATATGCCGAGACCAGGATGATGATCAGATTCTAGCCTGTGCCCTTTCAGTTGGAGCAGACTATCTCATAAGCGGGGACAAAGATCTCCTGGAAATTGGTTGTTTTAAAAGACTGAAAATTATTTCTCCGCGGGAATTCGAAGCCTTGTTTGAGGATTAAGGGCCAATATCCTTAGGTTCCCAAAAAGGCCGTTCAGAAACACTGATCCGATACTCCACAGAGGTTTTTCGGGAATGTGCTTCGTAATCAGGGGACTCCTTTAAATTCTTATTAATGGGAGCAGGATTTATCCGACAAGGTGTCATCGCGAGGCGACTTGTACGCCCGCGTGATCCCTGTCCCGGACACAGTGAGGGATCTAGAGTGTTTCGCTTCGCTCGCCATGACAATGAATGTTTAAAATGTCATCTGTTTTGTGCTCCTAGTAATATTGACGAACACCGCAAACAACTTGCGAGAGCATAGGGGACCTTACGTGAGGTCGCCTAAAACAGCAGGGCGGAAGTAATTTTAGAAGACGACAAAATTTTCGCCGAAAAAAGAAAGAGGTCTTCAGGTCTTCTTCAAAACTATCCTCCACCACCTGATAACCGGGAAGATAAAGATGAAGCATTGATACACGCAATAAATTAAGTAAGAATCTTAGTAAGAATTCTCACTCTGAGGAAAAGTTACGAGGATAACGGCCGAGGGGCGGGTTACCATCCCCAAAAAGTGGCGCGAGAAGTTCGGATTGTGGCCGGGAGCAGAAGTGGAGTTTGTTCCGGAGGAAGGAGGGCTCAAGCTGGTGAAAAAGAGCCTTCCAGGAAAGGAAAGCATCTTATATAGCACATACAAGGACGCGGCACGGTCAAACTTTCTACCGACGAGATCTTGGTCCTTACCCGCGGAGAAGATTGAAGACCGATTTCCACATTGGTGTTTATGCTGTGGTTCGCGGCTATGCCCTTCTTACCAGAGATGCCAGAAGATATCGCATTTACTTCCCTAAGCTAAAACTCATCGCTCCGGAGTAAAATATGGTCTTGGATTCAGAAAGGAAGGCCGTTTAGGAAGCGCTCAGACTTAATCTGAGAGAGACTGCTTAGTCTAAAAATGTCTGTTATTTTGGGTATACCTATTCTGATCTATTCTGTCTGGACAAAAAGCGTGAAAGGCTTCGTCTGTTAAAATTCTCTCAAAAGATTGTTTACAAGAGACCTTTGCAAAATTACTTGATTCAGAACCTTTCTCATGATATTGCTAGAGAAAAACTATAGGAGTTTGACTTATGTTTAAAAAAGACAATTCTCCTATCACTATAGGCGAACATCTCATCTATCAAAATCTCCCTGAAGACATCCTCTCTCGCATT
>JALSKZ010000016.1 GCA_026988575.1 Thermodesulfobacteriales bacterium
GCCGAGGAACTCTTGCGCGATATTGAGCGCCTGCGGGGCAAGTGGCCTGAACGAGTGTTGACCATGCAAATCAATTGGATAGGCAAGAGTGAAGGGGCAGAGATAGAGTTTCCCATAGAAGGTAGCAACCAAAAGATAAGAGTGTTTACCACTCGCCCCGACACCCTTTACGGAGTTACTTTTTTGAGCCTTTCTCCTCAACATCCCCTGGCCCAGGAGCTGGTAAAGGGGCAGAGGGAGTTGGAGCAAGAACTTAAGGCCTTGGCTGAAGAAACAAAGCGTCATCGGCGTCAGATAGAGGAGGGCACCTTAGAGAAAAAGGGGTTCTTTTTGAAGGCCTATGCCTTACACCCCTTGACCAGGGAAAAGATACCCATATTTGCCGCTAATTTTGTCCTTATGGAATATGGTACAGGAGCGGTGATGGCGGTACCAGCACATGACCAACGCGACTTTGAGTTTGCTCGCCAATACGGTCTACCCGTCAAAGTGGTTATTAAACCCAAAGATGGAGATCTAGTGGCGGAAGAGATGGCCGAGGCTTACGAGGCCCCGGGCATTATGGTAAATTCGGGCCCCTTTAATGGCTTAGATAGCCTGGAGGGCAAAAAGGCGGTTATCAAATATCTCGAAGAAAAGGGGTGGGGTAGGGCTAAGGTCACTTATCGTTTGCGCGATTGGGGAGTATCCCGTCAACGCTACTGGGGATGTCCTATTCCGGTGGTATACTGCCCAAAGTGTGGTGTTGTCCCCGAAAGGCCTGAAAATCTGCCTGTCCTTTTACCCCTTGATGCCCAATTAGACGAGGCCGGGCGTTCTCCTCTGCCCAAGCTTGAATCCTTTGTAAATACCCGCTGTCCCCAATGTGGGGCCCCAGCTCGTCGCGAGACAGATACCTTTGACACCTTTGTGGAGTCTTCGTGGTACTTTGCCCGCTTTGCCTGTCCTAAGGCCCCCGTACCTCTAGATAGAGAGAAGGTTTCTTATTGGTTACCTGTAGATCAATATATTGGCGGTATAGAACACGCTATTTTACACCTTCTTTACGCCCGGTTTTTTACCAAAGTGTTACGAGACCTGGGGTATCTCAACTTTGACGAACCTTTTGAAAAGCTACTTACCCAGGGCATGGTTATTAAAGAGACTTATCGTTGCCCAAGGCACGGTTGGCTGTATCCTGAAGAAGTTTCCGAGCAAGGTACCTGTCTCAAAGAGGCCTGTGGGGCAAGGGTGATTATCGGGCGTTCTGAAAAGATGTCCAAGAGTAAATGCAATGTGGTTGATCCCAACACCATGATTGAACGCTACGGAGCAGACACGGTGCGGTTATTTATGCTCTTTGCGGCTCCTCCTGAAAGAGACCTTGAGTGGAGCGATTCAGGCATTGAAGGAGCCCACCGGTTTTTACAACGTGTGTTTCGCCTGGTTACCGAAAATATCGACCATTTAAAAGGTGTGGCTCCCTATAATGAAAAACAAGCCACCCTCTCCTCAGGGCTTAAGGAATTAAGGCGCAAGACCCACCAGACCATTGCCAAAGTAACCCAGGACATCGAAGAACGCTATCAGTTCAACACGGCCATTGCCGCTGTCATGGAACTGGTTAACGCCTGCTACGATGCCTTGGCCAAGCTCATTAATGAAAGAGACTTTTGGCCGGTAATGCGTGAGGCTGTGGAGGCCGTAATCCTTTTACTTGCGCCCATGGCCCCGCATATCGCTGAAGAACTCTGGCAAATACTGGGCAAAGAAAGCCTTGTTTCTGAGACTCCCTGGCCTACCTATGACGAAAGTGCCCTTAAGGCTGACGAAGTAACCATTGCCATTCAGGTTAACGGAAAATTGAGGGACCAGATCTCTGTACCTGCAGGCGCTGACGAAAGCCTTGTCAAGGAAGAAGCGTTAAAAAGCCCCAAAGTGCGGCGTCATCTTGAGGGTAGGGAGATTAAAAAAGTTATCTACGTCCCTAATAAGCTCATTAATTTTGTAGCGCACTAAAAAATCTTTGAATCAAACTCCTTTTTATGCCATTTTAGTATAAAACTCCTGGGTTTTCTATCTTGACCCTAAAAAGGTTTTCATTAATAAAACAACCCCTCTTTAGGGGGTTCTTTTTATTGTCCTTGCTCGTTTTGGGTGTAGGGCTAGAGCAGGATCTGCTCAAAAATCCTTCTAACTTTCTTTGGGCGCTTTACATAACCGGTAATTTTGTAGGCCTTGCCCTGGGAGTCTTCACATACAGGCTCTTCCCTAATAAGTGGGCTTCCAAAATATGGTTATTCACCGGTCTTTTATTAGTTTCTCTAGTCTGGAAACAGACTCCGGTTAACATGTTTGGTTTGGGGTGTTGTACTGGTTTGTTGTTTTTGTATTTATGTTGGGTCTTTAAAGAAGCCCCTTGCCCGCGTGTCCACATACCAGTAGGCCTTGGTATCACTGCAGGGAACATCTTGCTTTTGCTACTTAAAAAGCTTCCTTGGCCCTTGGGTCTTGTTTTTACAAGCCTTTTGTTCGCCTATATACAGGTTTTACCTTCAGAAGAAAGAAGTGAAACTTATTTAGATAACTATATATCGACCTTTAAAAAAATCAATTTTTTACTTTTTCTCTTTTTGACTAATTTTTTAAGTGGATTTTACTATTCATTTATCTTAAATGAAGAGTATAAAAGCTATTTTTATTACAGTATTTATACGTTCGCTTATGCAATTGCTGTATTTTTGGTATTAAAAAATTTTTCTAAATTATTTCGATGGATTCCTGTAATCTGTGTTACCCTTTTAGGATTATCTTTGTCATTACAATTACCCTTGGATGGTATATCTGTTTCTTCCTTAATAATTATCGTATTTATTTTTGGTATTTTAGATGTCTTTGCCGTGACTTATATTTTTCTTTATTTTCAAACCCCCTTGGAATATGCTCTCGGATTCGGCGTTTTCTTATTGGGTACTATATTAAGTACGGGTCTATTTTTTCATATAGATTTAACATTACAGTACCAATGCGGGTTTCTTGTATTATTTTTTAATATTTTCCCTGCTATTTTATGTACCAGGGGTCTAAATAGATCAAAACAGAAAATAATAACCAAAGATATTGGGATAAGAACTCCCACGATATCACTTATAAATATTTTTAATCATAAACTAGCAGAAAGTTGTAAACTTAAAAATAATTCTAAAAGAGGTGAGCAAGAGAAAGGGACAGGCGAATCTTTGGGGCATCTTTATAAAGAAAAAGCGTCCTTAAAGATAGCAGTAGAAAATGATATAAATTCAAAAGAGCTTGAGGTTCTTTCTAAACGAGAAAAAGAAGTATTCTTTTATTTGATTCAAGGCTACAAATTAAAAGACATAGCTTCCCAAATGAATTTAGCTTTGGGAACGATAAAGAGTATAACTAGCCGAATTTACGAAAAATTAAGAGTAGAAAATAAAAAGGACTTATTAAATCGTTATAAAACTATTAAGAAGAGTGAAAAAATAGATGACAATTCGGAACTGTCCTGGTGAGAGATCTTTGCAAAACTACCGAGATCTATGTTGCAAGCACAACCGCAAGGGATCCGTTCCTATTTTTCGGAACGAAAAATGGGAACGGATCCCAGAACGGGCCTAAAAGGGCCTTAAGAAAAGGTGTTTTTAAAGGTCCCTGTCGCATATTGCGAAAGGCCACTAGGTCCGGAACCATCCCCTGGGATAGCTTCGTCGGCCCTAGGGGCCTCCTCGCGATGGCCAGACAGTGAGTCATAGCGAGCATCCTTTCTTTTTTGTCATGACGGGCTCCTTACTTTTTCTGAGTCATTGCGAGCGAACACAGTGAGCGAAGCAATCTCAGGCGAAGCAATCCGAGATCACTTCGGCGTGCTATCGCACGCTTCGCGATGACAGATGTAGCTAAGATTGCCACGGCAGGTCTTGCCCATCTCGCTATGACCAGTATGGGGCGTCTCGATGAGGTATCTATAGCTCTTCCTCACCCTTAAAAGGACAAAATAGGAAATGTCCCTGCGAGAGGCTGTAAAATCCCGAAACGATCTTCTACAAGATAAAGTTAT